>JALRIJ010000020.1 GCA_023255485.1 Flectobacillus sp. | reverse complement strand
AACCATGCCTTTTTTTGGGAAAAAAGCTCCAATATTATATTCCAAATGTGGAATAATGTTGAGTGTCGCAGGGGTTTGATAAGGGTCAGAACCGTTATAAGTCGCATAACGATTAAATAACTGTACGACTTTAGGATTAGAAAAAAAACGCTCATTCGCCTGATTCATCGTTCCGAAAATCCCCAATTTAGGAAGATTCAAATAGCCTTTTATCGCTTTTTTAGAAGTCCAAGTACTCCATTTATGAAGTGAATCCTGTAAAAACAAGCCGTCTAAAATCTCATATTTAAAAGCACTTTCCTGTAAAAACTGTTCAATTTTTGAGGCTGGTTCGCCCAAAACAGCTTCCATTTCTTGAGCAAAACGCTTCACATTTCCCCAAGCGGTTAGACGAGTTTGATCTTCCCAAAAATAACGGCATACTTCCTCTAGCTTTTCGTACTCAAAATAATCCTGTGGTTCTTTGCCCACCAGTCGGAATAATTCCTCTACCAGCGACGGCAAAGTAAACAAAGACGGCCCTGCATCGAAGCGAAAACCATCTTGTTCAAAATTACTTAATTTGCCTCCTGCATAACTATTCGCTTCGATTACACTTACCCGATACCCCTTATGTGCCAGCCGAATAGCCGATGCAATTCCAGCAATCCCAGCTCCAACAATTATCGCTTTTTTCATTTTTTATATTCCTTAAATCTGCTTTTAACGCCTTGTTTCGCTATATCCCTCAGAGTATAATCAAGAAGCTAGGCAAATAGTTTTTAAAACTTTTGGGTCACACCTAACAAATTCCGTAATTTTGTAAAAATCAAAAATAGCACCGTTCCCTTAATCACCACAAAATAAGTAAAAAAGGAAGGGTCTTTTATTAAAATTGTATGCTAAGAACACATAATAATGGCGAACTCCGCCTTTCAAATGTAGGTCAAACCGTAACACTATGCGGTTGGGTACAACGTACCCGTGATAAAGGGGGTATGATTTGGGTTGATCTTCGTGACCGTTTCGGGATTACCCAATTAATGTTAGAAGAAGGTCAGTCTAGCAAAGAAGCACTTGCGACTACTCGTTCATTAGGACGTGAGTTCGTTGTTTCGGCAACAGGAACAGTAGTTGAACGTTTGTCAAAAAATGACAAAATTCCAACAGGAGACGTAGAGGTTAAAATAGATACAATCACTATTTTGAATCCTGCAAAATTACCTCCTTTCTTAATTGAAGACATTACAGACGGAGGCGATGACCTTCGTATGAAATACCGTTATTTAGATTTACGTCGTAATCCTGTTCGTGAAAACTTGATTTTACGTCATAAAATGGCACAACAAGTACGTTCGTACTTAGACAGCCAAAACTTCATTGAAGTAGAAACGCCTGTTTTGATTAAATCGACACCAGAAGGAGCAAGAGATTTCGTAGTACCTTCTCGTATGAACCCAGGTGAGTTTTATGCCTTGCCTCAATCGCCACAAACATTTAAGCAATTATTGATGGTTTCGGGTTTTGACCGTTACTTCCAAATTGTAAAATGTTTCCGTGACGAAGATTTACGTGCAGACCGTCAACCAGAGTTTACACAAATCGACTGTGAAATGTCGTTTGTTGAACAAGAAGACGTATTGCAATTATTTGAAGGGTTAATCAGACATTTATTCAAAACCATCAAAGGAATTGACTTGCCAGAATTAACTCGTATGACGTATGCTCATGCGATGAAATATTACGGTTCAGACAAACCAGATATTCGTTTTGGAATGCAGTTTGTTGAATTGAAGTCAGAAGAAGTTGATTTAACCAGCGGAAAAGGCTTCCCCGTTTTTGACGGAGCTTCGACTGTAGTAGGTATCAACGCTAAAGGTTGTGCAGACTATACTCGTAAGCAAGTAGATGAATTGACGGAGTTTGTAAAACGCCCTCAAATCGGTGCAAAAGGCTTAGTTTACTTACGTTGCATGGCAGATGGTAGCCTTAAATCTTCGATAGATAAATTCTATTCTCCAGAGGATTTAAAAACATGGGCTGAGGCATTCGGTGCTGAACCTGGCGACTTGATGTTGATTCTTTGTGGCGAAGGCGACAAAGCAAGAAAGCAATTGAACGACTTACGTTTAGAAATGGGTAATCGTTTGGGCTTACGTGACCCTGAGAAATTTGCGGCTCACTGGGTAATCGACTTCCCATTATTTGAGTATGGCGAAGAAGATGACCGTTGGTTTGCAATGCACCACCCGTTCACCTCTCCAAAACCAGAAGATATTCAGTTCTTAGAATCGGGTGACTTCGGTAAAATCCGTGCCAATGCTTATGATATGGTTATCAACGGCGTTGAAATTGGCGGTGGTTCGATTCGTATTTTCCAAAAAGACTTACAAGCAAAAATGTTTGAAGCCCTTGGATTCTCGGACGAAGAAGCAAAACACCAATTTGGTTTCTTGATGGATGCCTTTGAATACGGAGCTCCACCACACGGAGGATTAGCATTTGGTTTCGACCGTATTTGTTCATTATTCGGTGGTTCAGATTCTATCAGAGATTTCATCGCATTCCCGAAAAACAATTCAGGACGTGACGTAATGATTGACGCTCCTTCTAGCATCGATGCCAAACAAATGGATGAGTTAAAAATCAAGACGGTATTATAAATTTTAGTGACGTTAGGCTTTCAGATTAATTTTTGAAAGCCTAAAAACAAAAAAGCCGTTGAAACGTGGGTTTCAACGGCTTTTTTTATCTTCAACGAATCTGTTTTATTCGTATTTGTCACTTTCACCTAAATCTTCGCCTAAAATACGCCCTCCGAGACGTTTTAAGCTACCCATTAAACTCCAACCTCCGCTTGGCTTCTCCGTTGGTTTTTCTTTCTCCTGACGGGGCTTTCCATTATGCAAGCTTTGCGGTGGTGTTGGACTATGCACAACGATTTTCGGAGCAGGAGCATAACGTCTTAATTCCTTGTATGAATCCTCTCTTTCGTCAATGGCTTTAAAACCATTCCAAACTAAGCCTACGGCGGTAGCATACATCGGATTTTTGATTTCTTCTGTAATACTTTTACCCAAATTTTCATTTGGATAACCCATACGGACATCTCTTCCTGTCACTTTTTCAAATAACTCCGTAATATACGGCATTTGAACAGATCCACCTGTCAGTACGATTCCGCAAGAGAGACGATTACCATAACCCGAACGAGCGATTTCAGCTACCACCATCGCCGCAATTTCTTTTAAACGTTCTTCTACAATAATAGAAAGATTTTTAATTGAAACTAGCTTTGGCTTACGTCCATTGATACCCGGTACAGACACGACTTCTTCTAAATTTACTTCAGATGACATTGCCGAGCCAAATTTCACTTTTAATTCTTCTGCATGTTCGTTAGAAACATTACAGCCCTGTTCGACATCCGCCGTGATAATATCACCAGCAAAAGGTAAAACAGCAATATGACGAACAATACTTTTATAATAAACAACGATTTCCGTGATACCACTACCTATATCTACCAACACGACACCGCTTTTACGTTCCTGTTCCGATAACACAGCTAACGAGGCCGCAAAGGGAGCAAAGACAAGTCCTCCTTCGATTTCCATGTCATCCTTTGCTCGTTCTATACAACGCTTTGTTTTTTCCATGGCAAGCGTTGGAGACGTAACCATCAAAAATTCCGATTGCAATTTAATACCACTAATTCCGACAGGGTCATGAATACCCGTACTCGAATCAACCGAGTATTCTTGTGGAATCGTATGTACAATTGAATTTCCTTGAGAAATAAAAGTTCGTTCCGCATCACTCGATATTTGATCAACATCGGTAATAGTCACTTCTTCTCCTTCTGTATTACGGGTAATCATAGCACGGTGCTTTGACCCTGTAACATTAGGACCAGCAACACTAGCAATAACCCCTCTAATATCAATATTAGCCTGATTTTCAACTTGTTCAATCGCCTCACGAACAGCCTCAATAGTCCGATTGACGTTTAATACAACGCCCTTAGCCACCTTGCCAGTTGTATCGGCTTTACCCAAGCCCAATATCTCCAACTTACCCAAGTTGTCTAAGCGACCAGCGACAACGCTGACCTGCTTACTACCTATGTCTAGTCCAACGATTATTTCACTCATGATAATTTAGAAGTCCAGTAGAAACTTCAAGTTTATATTTTTATACGGCGAATTCCTTACTAATCAACGAAGTAAAGCTCATATCCTCTACAAGTGATAGATTTGCTAAACCATTACTCTATTAGTAAGTTATAAATAAATATATACATCAGCAATAATGATGCAAAATACTTTAAATCAACAAAGTAATTTACTCACAGACTATTTGATTTCTATATTTAACACTAACCTTACTATAGGCATTCCATCCCTTAGTTGAAAGAATTTTTTTGTAAAAAATCTTCAGCTTTCGGAATTTGTCCTCAATTTCAAGAGCCATTCCAAATTCGATTACATGCTTACCCACCTCTGGAATTAAGGTCACACCCCCATCTTTTTCTACGACAAGTTGTGTGATCTGTGCTTTCCAAAACTCATCCCCGTTAATCGCCTGAATTAACTCTAGCAATGGTTTGCTTTTTACTTCTTTTAAATTTTTATTACTTTCAAAATAGTTTCCTGATAGTAGCAATACTCTAGGTGTGTATGACTCAGAAATGCCAATAAAGTCTCCTTTTTCGGTGACATAACTATTAACAGTTCCATCATTTAACGCCGTAACTACTCTTGCTATTGGTTTATATTCTTCTACATCAACAGTCAATTCTCCACTCAGACCTCGATGTACTTGACAAGATTTCACAAGTTTATTACTCAGTACTCGCTCCTCTATTTTTTTTAGATTAATATTTTTATACGTTTTTCCTACAGGTCCTTCCACAGTACTTGGAGACACCAACGAACGAATATCGCTTTTTTCTAACAAGCGATGTTCATTTTCCGTTTCTATAATGATATTTATTTCCTTACATCGCTGACTGGAGTAAATCCATTCAGAAAAGAAAACAACGCCTAACAGCAATATTCCAATTGCCGTTAGTAAAAACGTAGAGTTTATTTTTAATTTAAGTGGCAATACAATTAGTGTTTACTTTATCAATAAACTTTTAGGCTACGAAGCAAACTAACGTTAGGCTCTAATATGATGAACTCAATCCTATTATCATACAGGATTCTATTCCAACAACTTCTATTGATTATCCTATAACCACACATAAGCATTTCACTAAGATAGAATACCTAGTTGCTTACTCGTTAAAGCGACAAACATGGCTACTCCTCAATAATGAATGCTTAATTTAAGAAGGTTGTTTAGAGTTGTGTTTACTATACGAAGTATTATGATTCGTTTACTAATAAAAAGATTTAAAAATTAAAGAGAACACAAGAATCACACGAAATTAATATTTTTTTTCTTGTTTTTGTAGATAAAGTTAGTAAACGCAACTAAGAATCTAATAAAACAGGCATTACCATAACGAAACCTAGCGAAATAATACTATTTTTCGTCATTATGGCGATGAAAATATTTTTCACAAAAATACGATGAAAGATTCAAAATCTATAATAATGTGATAAATGAAGAAATTTTCGGAATAATCGTATCTATATCTCCTGCCCCCACTGTCACTACTAACTCTGGTTTCTTAATTTTCAATAAATCAAGGACTTCCTCCTTAGTTGCTTTCGTCTTTTCTTGAATACTTACCTTATCAAAAATGATATCAGAGGTCACACCTTCGATTGGTAACTCTCTTGCAGGATAAATATCTAGTAAAATTAAATCATCTGCAAGACTTAAACTCTCTGCGAAACCTTCTTGGAAATCTCTTGTTCTTGTATATAAATGCGGTTGAAAAATAACCGTCAATTTACGCTGTGGATAAAGTGCTTTTACGGATGACAAAAATGCTTCAATTTCCGTAGGGTGATGAGCATAATCGTCAATATAAACCGATTTTTCTGAACGAACATGGTATTCAAAACGTCGCTTTACTCCTTTGAAGGTAGCCAATCCTTCTTTTACTTTTTCAGGACTTACCCCAACGGATAAAGCAACAGCAGTAGCAGCCAATGCATTTTCAACGTTATGAAAACCAGGAATTAACATCGAACAATCCGTGATAATTCCATCAGGATAGACGATGTCAAATATCATTTCGGCATTTTCAATTCGTAAATTTTGGGCTCTAAAATCACCGTTTTTTAAACCGAACTCTTTGGACTCTTGAGCCGTATACGCCTGTAAATCCAGTCCATGACACTGAAACAAGCGTCCACCGTCTTTAATTTGGCTAACAAACATACGAAAGGACTCTAGTACATGGTTGTGGTCGCCATAAATATCCAAGTGGTCTGCGTCGGTAGAAGTTACAATCGTTAAATCAGGATGTAAGGTTAAGAAAGAACGATCAAACTCATCGGCTTCCACTACACAGATAACATTTTCTTTGCCTTCGTTAATCAAGAAATTCGTTCCGTAGTTTTGAGTAATCCCTCCTAAAAAAGCAGTTACGTTTTTCCCTGCATTTTTCAGAATATGCGACACCATCGAAGACGTAGTCGTTTTCCCGTGCGTACCAGCAACCGCAATCGTATATAGGTTTTGTGTAAGCAAGCCCAACACCTGAGAACGCTTCATTAAAGTAAACCCTTTTTCAATTAAAAAATTGTATTCTTGATGCGTTTTTGGAATTGCTGGGGTATAAACAATTAACGTTTCTTTAGGATTTGCTAAAAACTCCGCAGGAATCAACTCCACATTATCATCAAAGTGAACCGATATTCCCTCCGCCTGAAGGGCATCAGTCAACGGAGTAGCTGTTTTATCATAACCCGCTAAGGTGTAACCATTAGCAATAAACCAACGAGCGATGGCCGACATTCCGATTCCACCAATTCCCAAAAAATAAATATATTTTAACTCCTTTAAATTCACGTGTATAGTCGTTTAAGTCCAATGTAAAAAAGGTACATTAGACAGATTTGAATTATAATAACGAGCATCGTCCGTAACTTCTGTATCAATCCAATCTGGACAGATAAAGGGTTCTTCTTCCGATTCTAGCTCAATTTCAGCGACAATTAATCCTATATTTTGACCATGAAAGACATCGACCTCCCATACTTTTTCTTTGTATGGAATGGTAAAACGAGTCTTCTCAATATTGTTTACCGTAAAAGCATCTAGCAAGGCTACAGCTTCTTCTTTAGGGATTGCATACTCAAACTCAGGTCGAGTTGCTCCGACGGTTTTTCCCTTTATGGTGATATAGCCTGCATTATCTGTTGCTCTAACCCGAATAGTTTTATTGGGGTCTGTCAACAAATATCCTTGCCGATAATAGGCTCCCATTGGCTTTTCAAAACGCTCCCATAGGCTTTTTTTTACCAGAAATTTCCGTTCTATTTCTACCCCCATAACTAGCGTTGTTTTACGAGACTGATGATTTTCATTTGAATCAATACTTCTTCTAATGAAATCAGCAATGGTTTATTTTCGGTAACAGCTTCATAAAGATTTTGGAATAATAAGCCCCAATTTCCTGTTTCGGTTTCTACTCGTCCGTCGATATGACACCCCCCAATTTCAGTATTCAAAATACCCCATTGGTTTCGAGGTTCAACACCAAAGCCAGCATCGTTAGGCTGCATTCCCGCTTTAAGATGGTCTTCTTGTACATCAATACCGTATTTTACAAAAGAACCTTTTGTACCGTGTAAGATGTAACGAGGGCCTTCCTCCCGTACAAGTAAACTCGCTTTCAAGCGTACTTTCAAGCGTCCATAGTCCAGAAACATATCAAACGCATCGTCAATCTGAGAGCCTTCTCGTTCGCAATACGTTTGTCCCCAAACTTCTGCTGGTTCTCCAAATAAAGCTACTACTTGATCAATTAAGTGAGGCCCTAAATCATAGATTAAACCACTTGCTGGAGCTATTTCCTCCTTCCATTTTTTAGGATTTAAGGCTGGTTTATGGCGGTCAAAATGGGCTTCAAAACTCACTAAGTCACCTAAAAAATCATTAGCAAGCACTTTTTGAACCGTCATAAAGTCACTATCAAAACGACGATTTTGAAAAACTGCTAATACTTTGCCTTGTGTCTTTGCCAATTCAATTAGCTCTTCGACTTCTTCCACAGTAGAAGCGATTGGCTTTTCTACCAATACATGCTTTCCTGCTAACAAAGTACGCTTTGCATACTCAAAATGAGTGGCATTAGGCGAAGCGATACTTACTAAGTCAATGGTATCATCAGCAAGTACGTCCTCTAAGCTTGCCTGCTGGTTTACATTCGGATAAAGCTCTTTGACGAGCGAGTTACTCGTCACGATTGTCTTCAAACAATAGTTCGGATTCGCTACAATAAAAGGGGCTTGTAAGTATCTTCCAGACAAACCAAAACCAATGATGGCTACGTTGAGCATGTTGATTATTTTAAAGATTATTTGACCAATTTAAGCACCTGTTCTGCAATTTCACGAGCAGCGTCTGGCTTCGCTAATTGTTTGATATTCTGACTCAAGATATATTGTAAATCAGCATCTTGCAATAATGTAATGGTTTCTTTTACCAATTCTTCTCGAGCATCTTTGTCCTTCACTAATACGGCCGCTTTGCAATTCACCAAACTCATCGCATTCTGAGTTTGATGATCTTCTGCGGCTGTCGGTAGCGGCACTAAAATAGCTGGTTTAGCTGCTAAACAAATTTCAGATACAGACAAAGCTCCTGCTCTTGAAACGACCACATCTGCAACGGCATACGCTAAATCCATTTCATAGATAAAGTCAGACACATACACTTGTCCTTTAAAAATTTCCGCTGCTGTTTTGGCACGGTCAATATATAGCTTTCCCGTTTGCCAAACTACTTGATACCCCGCATTCACAAGGCTTGTTAGACCACCATCAATCGCCTCATTGATAGTTCTAGCCCCTTGGCTACCGCCTATAACCAAGACGGTTTTCTTATCGGCACTTAATCCGAAATGAGCTAATGCTTGCGAACGCTTAGAAGCCACTTCCAGAATATCTTTACGAACAGGGTTTCCTGTCATTAGAATTTTTTCTTTGGCAAAAAACGTATCCATATTCGGATAAGCCACGCATATTTTCTTCGCACTTTTCGACAAAAACTTATTGGTTACACCAGCATAAGAATTTTGTTCTTGAATCAAGAAGGGAACACCATTCATGGAGGCCGCCAATAACAAAGGTCCAGAAGCATAGCCCCCTACCCCAACGGCAACATCAGGCTTAAAGTCTTCTAATATTCCCTTTGCTTTGGAATAGCTTTTGATGAGTTTTTGAGGAAATGAGAAATTAGCCACCAAACTTGAGCGGTTAATACCAGCAATAGGTAATCCGATAATTGGGTAACCCGCTTTCGGTACTTTCTCCATTTCCATTTTTCCCTCAGCACCTACAAAAAGTACTTCAATAGCGGGATTAATCTCTTTTAAGGCATTGGCTATGGCAATGGCTGGATAAATATGTCCGCCCGTTCCTCCGCCAGAAATAATTACTTTGGGTGCTTTCAATGTATGATTATATTATTATGCTAAAACAGAATCTTCAACTTTATCTCGACTAACGGCAATGATAATGCCTACGGTCATCCCTGTAAAAATCAAGGAACTTCCCCCCATACTAAGCATTGGAAGAGGTTGCCCTGTCACGGGGCCTAACCCTGTTGCTACGCCCATATTTACCAAGGCTTGAATGACTAGGCTGAACGTCAAGCCCGCAGACAGCAAGCCCCCAAAGGCTCGCCCCGAACTATCGACGGCTTTCATCCCTCGATAGAGCAGCCAGAGGTACATACAGAGTACCGTAAACCCTCCGATAAAGCCCCATTCTTCAATGATGATGGCATAAACAAAGTCGGAGTCTGCCTGTGACAAGAAATAACGTTGCTGACTTCTGCCAGGCCCTTTACCAAATAATCCGCCATTGGCGATGGCATAAAAACTTCGGTCAATTTGATAGCTCGATTGTTTATCGGCATCTTTTTCTTTCTTTCCTTTGATGCCTTGAATGTAATTGGTGATACGGCTTCTTGCTGTTTTAATACGGCTTCCCGTTCCTGTCATGACCAACAAAGACGCTGCCAAGAAAATACCTGCGATTAAGACCGCCAAATATTCCGTAGGAACACGCCCAAAATACATTAGCAAAAAGCAGGTTAAAAATAACAACACTGCCGTTGAAACGTTCGTCAGGGCGATACAAGCACATATTAAAATAATTTTGACAATCATTGGCCATAACTCTTGAATAGCGTATTGAACATGTTGGCGTTTCGCTAACATAGCCGCCAAATTGCTAATCAGAGACAGTTTTGCTAAATCGGAAGGCATAAAGGTCATTCCGATTAGTGGCAAGCGTAACCAACGACGAGCATCGTTGATTGAAACTCCATATTTGTAGGTATAAATCAATAAAACAATTGATAAAATCACCCCCACATTAGAATATTGAGCATATTTGTGGTAATCAATTTGGTGGAAAAAGTACATCGTCACCAAGCCCATAATTACCAAAGAGCTATGCTTAAAAAGGAAAGAAAGCGTTCCACCGTTCGACATAATCGCCATTTTACCCGTCGCACTAAATACGACAACAATACTAATAAGCGAAAAAGCAGCAACTAATGTCCAGATTTGGTAATCCCCTTTTAAGTTTTCTTTTATCCAAGTCGAAATCGTAACCATCATATATTTTTAATTCAACTCATTTACAATCGTCTTAAATTGTCGTCCTCTATCTTCGTAATTTTTAAATAAGTCAAAGCTTGCACAAGCAGGCGATAACAACACGACATCTCCCTCTGTGGCTAATTCATTGGCCAACACGACCGCACTTTTCAAATCATGTATATCGAAAATAAGCGGTACTGTTTTCTGAAAATAATCTAGTAATTTATGATTATCTACACCTAGACAAATGAGGGCTTTTACCTTCTCTTTTACCAATTCTTCAATCTGGCTATAGTCGTTCCCTTTATCGACACCTCCCATAATTAGGATAATAGGATTGTCAAAACTTCCAAGTGCATAAAATACCGAATCGACATTCGTTGCTTTGGAATCGTTTACGTATGTCACCCCACGTAATTCTCTTACGGGTTCCAAACGGTGCTCTACACTTGTAAAGCTACGTAAGCCACTTGCAATAGCTTCGTTAGGTATCGCTAAGGATTTGGCTACTAAAATCGCTGTCATCGCATTGATTGCATTATGTGAGCCTTTAATTGGTAGCTCTTCTTGCGGAAATGTAAAGAGACTATCGTTATACAAGACATTCAATAGTCCATCTTCAAGGAACGCTCCTTGGCTTACCTTATTTTCAAGAGAAACAGGTAATTGATTTACTTCGATATGACGAGCCGCTAATTCGTTGGCTAAGGCTTCACTTTCTTGATAAAAGATAAAATTATCGGCTTCTGTCATATTTTGTAACACTCGAAATTTAGAAGCTACATAATTTTCAAACTTATAATCGTAACGGTCTAAATGATCTGGAGTAATGTTGAGCAAAACGGCAATATCCGCTTTAAAATCAAAACAGTTATCCAATTGGAAGCTACTCAGTTCTAGCACAAAGTAATCAAACGTATCTTCAATTACCTGTTTGGCAAAACTATCCCCAATATTACCAGCCAACCCTACATTTAAGCCCGCATTTTTCAATAAATGATACGTCAATAAAGTCGTTGTGGTTTTGCCATTACTTCCTGTAATTGCGACTATTTTCGCTTTGGTATAACGAGCTGCAAACTCAATTTCAGAAATGATTGGTTTGCGAAGCGACTTGAGCTTTTTAATGAGTTCTACTTTATCAGGAATCCCTGGGCTTTTAATAATAATATCGGCATCAAGGATAAACTCCTCATTATGTTGGCCTTCTTCGTATGGAATAGCCGCTTGTTGCAACACTATTTTATAGTGTTCCGACAGAGCCGCTTTATCAGACAAAAATACCTCAAAGCCTTTTGCTTTTGCCAAAAGTGCCGCACCAACTCCACTTTCTCCACCTCCTAAAATTACGATCTTTTCCATTTACCAAGTTGTTCTCTTTCCTGTTTTAAAAAGAATCGAAGGGTATATCGCCCTTGGATATGATTCTAACCTCAAAACTAATTCATTTTTTGGACTAAAAATAAAAAAGTCCATAGTTATCAGCTATGGACTTTTTTATTTTACTTAAAAGCTATTGTTATGCTTCCTTTTTTGCTACACCCACTTTGTTGGCAGCCTTCACAATTAAGAAGACAACGTATGCAACCACTAAGAAATCTACTACGGTTTGAATGAAACTACCATACATAATTTTGGCAGAACCCACTTCTACGACTAACGACTTGAAGTCGATGCCACCCAAGAAAATACCTACAATTGGCATGATGATACCATCTACTAAAGCAGTAGTAATTTTACCGAAAGCACCTGCGATAATAACACCAACGGCTAAATCAAGGACATTCCCTTGCGAAATAAATTGTTTAAATTCTTTTAACATAATTGAGGTTGATTTAACAAATGGGAGATTAAAAACTGTACAATAAGCCTACTCCAAGATTTTGAGCAGTTTGTAATTTAGCAATTTGGTCTTGGTCATATACGGCAATAAAATCAAACGTTGTACTTAAGTACTTATTAATTTTAGCCGTAAATTTTGCATCTAAACGATTATCCATCGCTCCTAAATCTTGATAGTTCGCAAAGAGTTGATAGCGTAATTTCAGGTTTACATTTTTAGCAATGTCCTTATTATAATTAGCAACTACTTGTAAAACAGCGAGTTCATTCCTAACAGACTTTCCATTTTTCACATCTACTCCATAAGCTAAGCCATTAGCATCTACATTAATAGTCTTATCTGCAACAATGGTCTGACGAACAGCACCTGGTGCAAAAGTCATATTAAAAGCCGTATTAGGTTTCCATTCCAAACCGATAGATTCCGTAATGAACGCAGGAGCAAATATATTTGACACTAAAATATCAGTAGCATTTCCATTGGCATCTTTTGCACCGGCCCCATAATTAAATCCTTTCGTAAATTGGGACTGTAGGTTGAGGTTACCATACAACAACCAAGTTTTAGAGATTTTATGACCAATTTTGCTATCAAAGAAGATACGGTCAATCGTTTTTCTCATACCACTCCCATTGTCTAATAAACCATATTGTAATTGTAAATCGTTTACCCAATTTACTTTATCTTTGGAATATTCCCCTTTGGTATTATAAAACAAATTTAATCCAACTGATCCTTTGGAACCTTGCGTAGCTGCCCACGAATCGTTGAAACTTGCTTGGTTGAAAGTAGCCCCCATGGACGTCGCTTTTTTCCAATAAGAGACAGTGTCTTTTTTTACTTCTTGTGCCAATAAACTAGTTGACATTACGCATGAGAAAGCGATAGAAAATAAAATACGGTGTTTTTTCATTTTGACTGTATGATTGTATGAAGGTTTAAGTAATAGACATTTCTTATAATTAGGACAAAATGCTTTATTTACTTGAACCTAACAACAGTACCGTTGTTTTTTCACGAGATGAACTCTACTAACTATTCGCTAAAGATTTCAACACGTTGGTTTTGTAAAAAGCTCATCGGGAAAATGGAAACACTTTCTTCCGTCTTTAAGGTAATAGAAGTAGTATCCATTGCGATAATTTCCCCTTTGATACCGTTGATAGCAATTACCTGTCCTTCTTTAAATTTTGTCTTACTATAGAAGTTAGACAGAATATTGGCTAAAACGTCACGTGATGCCATACCATATCCTACGGCAAAAGCGAAAATAATTCCACCAATCAATAAATTAAAACTAGATTCAAGCAAGCTCGTTTCAATTCCAGCCTGTTTCAAGGCTGCAATAAGAGCAATTACGACAAAGAAGCCAAAAACAATGCTTCCTAATAACTTACCTGATTCAATTTTAAGTGATTTACAGATATTGAGTACGGCATTTTTCAACGCATCGGCAATCATAATCCCTGCAAATAGCATAATTGCAGAAGCAATCAACTTAGGAATTAGATTAACTAAAGAGCCAACCATATCGGTCAACACCTTCATGCCTAGCTTTTCGGTAGCAGCTGTAACAAACACAAGTAAAATAAAGTAGTGAAGTGTTTTAGAAATCACAATACTAAGTTTTATTTCACCCATTTTTTTGATTGCGTCAATCTGGTTTAGTTTCTCTCCGAGTTTATCAAAACCAGATTTTTCTAAAGCGGTTTTTAACACTTTAGTAACAAATTTTGCCACAAAAGACCCTACAGCTAACAATACGATAGCCCCTACCAAATTAGGAACAAATTCTTGTAGTTGAGCAATCAGTTTTTGAAAAGTAGTGATTAGTATATCTTGAATATTAAACATTTGAATAGTCTTTAAAGTATTACAAAAGCAGTAATTACCTTTGTATATGTAACAAAGTTTTGATTTTTAAATTAAGCAGAAGGGTTTCTTTCATCCATTGAGTCACTTGCCAAAGATTTCATAAACGTGTTGATAAAGTTACCCACAAATAATTCTATAAGTGTGGATGCGTTACGAATGGTATCTATTTCAGACACCAGTGCTTTTTTTAGCTCCTCTGGTACTTGAGCCTCAGACTCTAGTACTTTAAATGGATTGTTAGACATAGTATTATATAAGTTCTGGATGTGTTGTAATATGGTAAAAGGATACCCTAATCTTGTTTAAAAAACAGGAGGCTAAGTACTTTCGTAATCAGTACGCCCCAGATAAGCACGCCTTCGATATAAATCTTTCTTAGCTTATCTTTAGCACGCAATAAACGCATTTTAACGGCACTTTCTGATATGTCCAGGTTTTGAGCTATTTCTTTGATACTCAAGTCGTCTTGATACTTCATCATCAAAATACTCTTATCTTCTGGCATAATTTGTCGCAACGCTTTATTCAAGCGTTGAGCTTCCATTTCTGCTAACTCAGCGTCATCATCATCATCCATTGCATCGTAATTTTCATCCAGAGGAGTCTCTGAATATTTTTTTGCAACTCGAGTTTGATCAATACAATAGTTATACGTAATTGAGTATAGCCACGTTGAGAAACGAGCAGTTTCTTTATAACTGCCAAGGTTAAGCACAAGCTTCATAAAAATGTCATGCGTAAAATCCTCCGCTTTGGCGTCATCTTTTACGAAAGACAAACACTTTCGATACACTTTGTCAGAGTAGCGATCGTATAATTGCTCAAAATAAGCATTTTTTTGTGTTTCGATGAATAGCCTCACTAGCTCTTCATCAACCATTTTTTTAAGATTCATCTCAGTATGCAGTAGAATGGGTAGTCAATCACCGTTAACAACAAATAGGTGTTTAATCAACAAAATAACAAAAATTATTTCAGACTCAAGTAATTAAAGTTACAAACACTTTACTATATTCCTGAAATTCATGCTAATAAAGCAATTATTCTGACCAATGTCAATAATTTTAATTTATTGAACAACAAAAAATCCTGTTAATCAGCATTAACAGGATTTTTATTATCTAATATCAATATTGAAATTAAGCTAAAGCAACACGTTTGAATGTTGAGATAGTTAATCCCTTCTGAGTATTCTCTAACAATTGTTTGATATTGATAGAACCATCTTTTACAAACTGTTGGTTCAACAACGTAGATTCTTTGTAGAATTTCTCTAATCTACCTGCTGCGATTTTATCCAACATTGCTTCTGGTTTACCTTCGGCACGAGCTTGTTCTCTACCAACTTCAATTTCACGTTCGATAGTAGCTGAATCCACACCGTCTTTATCTAAAGCAACTGGTTTCATTGCAGTGATTTGCATAGCGATATCTTTACCAACTTCTAATACATCAGCACCAGAAGTATTATTGAATGCTACTAAAACACCGATTTTTTTGTTTGAGTGGATATAAGAAACAACTTTCTCAGAAGTTACGTTTTCGTAACCAGCGATGTTGATTTTCTCACCAATTTTACCAGTTAATTCGATGATATGCTCACCAGCAGTACGTCCATCTGCAAAAGAAGCAGCTAATAACTCTTCTTTAGTAGCAGCGTTTGTAGCAACTGCTGCTGCTAATAAAGCTTCGCCTAAGTTTGTGAAATCTGCCACTTTAGAAACTGGCTCAGTTTCGCAAGCTAAAGCAACTAATTTACCGTTTGTAGCATCGTCGCTGATAGCGATGAATACCACACCTTCGTTAGTTTCGTTGTCTGCACGTTTAGCCGCCACTTTTTGACCTGCTTTACGAAGAAAATCGACAGCGGCTTCAAAGTCACCACCTGTTTCAGTAAGGGCTTTCTTACAATCCATCATGCCCGCACCGGTCATTTGTCTTAATTTATTAACGTCTGCTGCTGAAATAGCCATCGTTTTATATTTTTTTGATTTTAAGATTTCTAATTTGATTCGTTTGCATGTGATTTCTTCTAGAAAAAACCAACATACTAAACTAACAGAATAGCCCACAGAAAACTATGGGCTATTCTATTCTTAACAATTATTTTATTGACAATCTGTTTATTAGTAACATTACATCACTAAAAAACGGCCCAATGTCAACTATTCTTGCTCTGCTTCTTTTTCGTATTTAGCAGCCACTTTAGCAGCTTCGATAGCAGCTTCTTGGTCAACTAAACGTTTCGCTTCTTCTTCTTCCGCAACACGAGCATCGTCTTTATCTTGCTTGCGTTCCATCAAACCTTCTTCGATTGCTTTACCGATAGCTAAAGTAATCAAAGCGATTGATTTGTATGCGTCATCATTAGAAGGAATTGGGAACTCAACTAAGTCTGGGTTAGAGTTCGTATCGCACATTGCGAATACTGGAATACCCAAACGAGTTGCTTCAGCTACAGCGATGTGTTCACGTTTTACGTCAACTACGAATAAAGCAGCAGGAAGACGAGTAAGATCAGTAATACCACCTAATACTCTTTCCATTTTGTCTTTATCACGAGTCATCATCAAACGCTCACGTTTTGCTAATGCCTTCACTGTAACTTCGTCTTTCAACATCTTTTCGATTGTTGACATTTTCTTGATTGACTTACGTACAGTAGCAAAGTTTGTTAACATACCACCTAACCAACGGTCAGTAACGTAAGGCATTTTCAAGCGACGAGCTTCTTCCGTAACGATTTCTTGAGCTTGTTTTTTTGTTGCAACAAACATCACTTTACGACCAGAACGAACGATGCCTTTGATAGCGTTACACGCTTCATCTAAACAGCCTAACGTTTTGTTCAAGTCAAGAATGTGGATACCATTCTTTTCCATGAAGATGTAAGGTGCCATTCTCGGATCCCACTTACGTGTTAAGTGTCCGAAGTGAACACCAGCATCTAATAATTCTTTGTATTCTAATTGTGCCATTTTCGTAGCAGTTATCAGTAAGAAATACCCGTAGGTTTTCTTCTTTTAACCAAAAAATTGTGTAAATAAATATGAAAAGTATTGACAAGGCACCGGTCACTGTAAGCCTTGCCAAAAAATATTGTTCTTTTTTCAAGACTAAGCACATTGCAATAACACAACAGCAGAGTTTTGAACCAAACGCATATTAACGTTTTGAGAACTGGAACTTACGACGAGCTTTACGACGACCTGGTTTCTTACGTTCTACCATACGAGGGTCACGTGTAAGGAATCCTTCTTTCTTCAATGCTGGACGACGTTCTGGATCGATTTCTTGTAAAGCACGAGAGATAGCTAAACGAAGCGCTTCTGCTTGTCCTTTAACACCACCACCGTCTAAGTTTACTTTAACATCATAAGAACCTTCTGTTTTTGTTAAAGCAAATGGTTGGTTAACGATGATTTGTAAAATCTCCGATGGGAAATATTCTTTATAGTCACGACCGTTTACAAGAATTGCACCAGTTCCTGGTGTCAAGTAAATGCGAGCAACAGCCGTTTTTCTTCTTCCTAATGTATTTGTTACTTCTGCCATTGTTTTATAGAGAAGTTATTTTACAGCTATCAGTTATTAATTATCTAATAAATACCTAATACCTACGAAATAACGATTATTAGAATTTGATTTCTTTTGGTTGTTGTGCTGTGTGAGGATGCTCTGAACCTGCGTAAACGTACAAGTTAGTGAACAATTTACGTCCTAAACGGTTTTTAGGAAGCATACCTTTAACGGCTGATTCAACAATTCCTCTTGGGTTTTTAGCTAAAACCTCTTTTGGAGTAGCGAAACGCTGTCCACCTGGGTATCCCGTGTGGCGAGTATAAACTTTATCCGTTAGTTTCTTTCCAGTGAAACGGACTTTGTCTGCATTAATTACGATAACGTTGTCACCGCAATCAACGTGTGGAGTAAAGCTTGGTTTGTGCTTTCCACGTAAAATTTTCGCAATCTCAGATGTCAAACGTCCAACAACTTGGTTCTCTGCATCTACGATAATCCATCCCTTATCTGTGGTAGCTTTGTTAGCTGAGATGGTTTTGTAACTTAAAGTATCCACTTTTTTCTAAAGTTTTAATGTTGCATCAAATTAACATCAGACGACGGAACACGTCTGATTCTCAATGATTTTTTCCTTATTTTCCTTCTAAATGGGCATCCAGTTGAAAATGGGAATGCAAAATTAGGAAATACCAGCACTATATACAAATAAATTAATAAAAAATTCAAACCGCCAATACATTGATTATCAGATATTCAATTATGTTTGTTGAAAGGAAGATTTAAAAGCTCTTTCCTACTGGCGTTCAAATCGCAAATCCCAACGAGTGGGCTACGTATTCATCATAAAGAAATACTCCACTACGGCTGTTCCTGCCCAAATAATCATGGCTACGCATAAAATGATTTTCCCAATCATGCCCGTAAGCAAGCCAATCATAGAACCGATGGCAGACATCAACGCTTGGTTGGTTCCTGCTTTTCCGATGAGCTCTCCTACAAATGCTCCTAGAAATGCCCCTACAAGCATACCAATCGGGGTAAAGAAAAAGCCTAGTAACAGCCCAATTGTAGAACCCCAAGTACCGTATTTTGTCCCCCCAAATTTCTTTGCTCCCCAAATCGGTGCGTAATAATCAAAGACACTGAGGGCAACGGTCAAGACGGTAAAAATAACCAGCGTAGTACGGTCAAAATCGGCATATTTGGACGCATTCAGTACGAAAAGCCCTATCAAACTGATGGGCGGCCCAGGCAAAGGCAACACTGCCCCCGCCAAACCAACAGATAAACAAGCAATAGAAGCCATCAATAAAAGTAAATCAATCATGTAGCATGGAGTGTTTTGGGACGTTATTCGTTAATAGTATAACCGTTATCAGGAGGAACTCAACGCCAAAGGGTTAAACTCGCCTGATTTTATTTACTAAATAAGCATAATTTGTTGATATGAAGAAATATATGGGTGTGTTGGTTTGTTTTATGTTGGTGGGGAGATTGTGGAGTGAGGTTAAAAATCTGCAAAGCAACGCAATATAATCTTACTAAGTTGATGAATTAGACATCTATTAAACAACGTTACCCAATAGGTACAATTATTGTTGGAAAAGTAGAACGTCATCTACCTTTTGGAATTTTTATTGACATTGGAGATGATAATGTAAGAGGACTCATCCAAATTGCATATTTTTTGGATGAAGGGATTATGAGTTCTCAAAATTACCATCCTCTAGGTTACGATATTCACTGTTGCATTATTGACTATACGGAAGATTGGCGTAATCAAATTTGGCTTAGTACAAAACCGAGTGTTTTAAAATTTACTTATTCATAAACTAGCCTTTCAAGGAGACAAGAAACACAATGAAAAATTATTTAAACATGGCGTTAGGAATTATCTTAGTCATTACAACAATCGCTTGTAGTAGTGATAATAAAGGAGTAGTTATTACAACCGAACAATTGGAAAAAATGGATACGCTAGAGTTTCATAAATTAGAAGATTGGGATAAACTAAACCTAATAGAAGAGGATTCGCTTTCAATTAAAAAGCATTGACATATACATTAATTATAATAAACTGGAAAATAGCTATGATAAGGTTAACTCATTTAAAAATTCTTTTTCTATTTGTCACTATTTCTTTAAATTCATGTAACTCGCCAAAATGCGATACTAGTATGTTTAAAGAACTGAAGTCTGAGCCTACTCCAAGTGATGTATATGGGACATATAGCCTTCTAGGAGAATCATTTAAGTTAGAATTCAAACACGGTCAAGGCAGTATAAGCAGTGACTCTATTTATTTCAGAGGGCAACCTTTTTGGCTTACAGAAAACCAACATTACAATGTGCGTGGAACATATATAATAGCAAATAGAGAAAGGGGTACATTATTATTTAAGAAAGAGTACAACCTATTATTATCTTTAAATAATAATATGGACACCTCCATTATAAGTCTATTATTACTTGCGAAATACAAGAATAGGCTCTGCATACTTCTTCCTAAGTCGAAGTCGAAACAAGAAGGTTACTTCGGTCCTTTTCAGTCCTTCGTAAATAATTGCGATTTTTACATTTTCGAAAAAGAATAATTCCAATTTTATGTCTCTTATTAATCATTTCAGATTCTCTCTTTAACCAGTATAGCATTAATGAAAAATTTCCTAATTATTTGTGTAATGGCCTTGTTAATAAGCTGTGAAGCAAAAGAGAAAAGATGCCAAATAATTCATAAAGACACGACGTTACAACTATATAATGATATTCTGATAGAATTAGTCGAGGACAATTTTTCGTTAAGATACCTCCCTGATGGTAATCAAATTCTAAGTATCTATGATAACACAAAGAATTTATCTAGGATAAAAAAGATGAAAGTATTTGCACATAACAACCTTTGGGGAAATACATCTGAGTTTAAGACTATTTATTTGAATGATACGTCCAAGATTATTAGAAGTAGCCCTTTTAGTAGCAGTTACAGTAGGACAGATTCTATCTTAGCAGATTATCGAACAACTACAGTAAAGGTATTGAGTTCTCCTTTACCCCAAAATATAAATGCACTAAAGCTTCAATCTTGTACTTTTAATATCAAGTCTATTGCTGATTGTAATCTTAAAACATTGGACAGTGAGATAGGTACTATTAGCTTTTCCAACGTTTTTTTCAGTGATGATAAACAAAGAGCTGTTCTCTCATGTAGCTTCTATTGTGGAGGTCTTTGTGGTAGGGGAATGCTCATTCAAATTATCAAAGTCGATAATCATTGGAAAATTACTCGTAAAACTACCACATGGATTTCTTAGGTTTTTAATAGGATGACTCAATCTGTTTTACAAGCAAAATCCAGTCATAAGATTGAAAATCCCTTTCCATTAACTTTCGGATTGCAAATCCGAAAGAGCTACCACATCCCAATTTTCCAACAATCCGTTATTTTCAAATGAAACTTTTATCTTTGGGCTTTCTATTTTGACAGCCTTGGTGGCTTGTCAACAACATAACAGCATAATCTTGATGCTTTGAGAAGAACGCTTAGTACAGCTAATGGATTGAAAAAGCGTATTTTTGCAGAAGGATTTAAGTAAAAAACTGTAACGCAATTCTCCGAATTGTATTTCTAAAAAATCATTAACGTGCAATTTAGAAAATTGTTCTACCCATTATGAAAACAGATTTCCATAGACGCAACCTACCACATATACAACCATTAGGAGGCACTTTTTTCGTAACCTATAATTTAGCAGGAAGTATTCCTAAAGAGGTTTTGGCTCGTTGGGCAGCCGAATATGAAGAACAGAAAAGTGCCATCTTGAGAACATCCGAAAATAAAGATGATGATTTGGAACGATTAGGCAAACTTGATTTTGCAAAAAGAGATAAATTCTTTGATTCATATACGGGCGGGAACCATTATCTAAAATCGGATAGCTTGGCACAAATTGTTGCTGATACGTTACATTACTGGGACAATAAGTGCCTTGAGCTTTATAGTTACTGCATCATGTCAAATCATGTTCATGTAGTTTTTAGGCTTTTTGGAGAAGGAGAGATTGATAAACCTCGTTATTTACAAGAAGTCATGCACTCCATTAAACTTTTTTCAGCGTCTCAATGCAACAAATTATTAGGAGAAACAGGTGCATTTTGGCAACATGAAAGTTACGATAGATTAGTGCGAAATAGTGCGGAATTGAAGCGTATTATGATTTACATTGCCAATAATCCCGTAAAAGCAGGACTGTGTAGCGAAATGAAAGATTGGAAATGGTCTTACATAAAGCACATTTATAATGACATTATGTAACGCAATTATCTAAATTGTCGTTTAAAACAAGAAATAATTACTTTTTACAATTTGAAAAATTGTACTACAAATTAATATGAATCCGAATATAGCAAAAGCCCCTGTGGCGGCAATAAAGCCTTTTGAAATGACCTTGCACGGTGATACCCGTGTGGATAATTATTACTGGTTAAGGGAGGCAGAAAATCCTGAGGTAATCGCCTATTTGAACGATGAAAATGCCTATACCGATGCCGTAATGGCAGAAACGAAGGACTTGCAAGAGCAGCTTTTCCAAGAAATGAAAGGCAGAATTAAGGAGCAAGACGAGTCGGTGCCTTACAAAGAAGGAAATTATTTTTATTATAGCCGCTTTGTAGAAGGGGGCGAATATCCGATTTATTGCCGTAAAGCAGGTAGTTTGGACGGAGAAGAGGAAATTTTGCTCAATTGCAACGAACTGGCTGAGGGGCATGATTACTTTAGCATGGGCGGCATGGATGTGTCGGACGATGAGCAGTTATTGGCTTATTGTGTGGATACCGTGAGTAGAAGAAATTATACCTTGAAATTTAAGGATTTACGAACGGGGGAAATTTTGGCAGACGAAATTCCCAATACCGAAGGCGGTGCTTATGCTTGGGCAACGGACAATAAGACGATTTTCTACATGGTTCGTGACCAGCAAACGCTGTTGGCTTCTACGGTGTATCGCCATGTCTTGGGAACTGACCCGCAAACGGATGTATTGGTTTACTCCGAAAATGACCCGCAATTTTATTTGGGTTTGGGCAGAATGAAATCGAAGAAATACATTTTTACGGTTTCTGACCACAACGGAGTTTCTTCGGAATATCATTTATTGGATGCGAGCAATCCAACGGGAACGTTTGAAAGTTTTTGTCCTCGTGAACATGGTTTGCAGTATTATATCGAACATTTTGGGGATAAATTCTACATCCGTACCAATGCCGATGATGCCACTAATTTTAAATTGATGGAGGTTGCCGAAGGACATACGGCTGATAAACAGGCTTGGAAAGAAGTGATTGCCCATCGCCCAGAGGTATATCTCGAAAACATGGATGTTTTCACGAATCATTTGGTATTGAGCGAGCGTAGCAAGGCGTTGATGCACATCCGTATCTTGAATCAAGCGACGAAAGAAGAGCATTATTTGCCCTTCGACGAGCCTGCTTATGACGCAGGACTTTCGTATAATCCTGACTTCAATACGAACATTATCCGCTTTGTTTATACGTCTTTGACGACTCCGAACTCGGTTTTTGACTATCACATGGACGAGCAAACCCGTGAGTTGAAAAAACAGCAAGTAGTGTTGGGCGATTTTAACAAAGACGATTATCAGACCGAACGTTTTTTTGTGACAGCACGAGATGGCGAGCAAGTGCCTGTGTCGATTGTTTATAAAAAAGGCTTTCAGAAAGATGGTTCGCAGCCTTTGCTTCAATATGCGTATGGCTCGTATGGCTACTCGATTGACCCTTATTTTTCGGCAGCTCGTTTGAGTCTATTAAACCGTGGTTTTGCCTTTGCGATTGCCCACATTCGGGGAGGACAAGAAATGGGCAGACCGTGGTACGATAACGGGAAAATGCTAAAAAAGAAAAATACGTTTTACGATTTTATCGACGTTTCAGAATACTTAATTCAGCAAAAATGGACTTCGGCAGATAGGCTATTTGCCAACGGAGGTTCGGCAGGTGGTTTGCTGATGGGTGCTGTAAGTAATATGCGTCCAGACCTGTACAAAGGCGTTTTGGCGGCTGTTCCTTTTGTAGATGTTGTAACAACGATGTTGGACGAAAGCATTCCGTTAACCACGGGCGAATGGGAAGAATGGGGGAATCCGAAAGAGCAAATTTATTATGACTACATGAAATCCTACTCCCCTATCGACAATGTCGTAGCTCAGGATTATCCAAATATGTTGATTACTACAGGCTTGCACGATTCGCAAGTACAGTACTGGGAACCAGCCAAATGGATTGCCAAATTAAGAGCTTTAAAAACCGACAATAACGTGTTACTAATGCACTGCGATATGTCGGCAGGACACGGAGGAGCATCAGGACGTTTCAAACGCTTCCACGATGTCGCTTTAGAATATGCGTTTATGTTGGCTTTGATGGGGATAAATGAGTAAAACCGTCTGGATTACAGGGGCTTCGTCAGGAATTGGCGAAGCTTTTATATATCCCCAGCCTTT
>JALRIJ010000209.1 GCA_023255485.1 Flectobacillus sp. | reverse complement strand
CAGACAATACTTTATCCCAATATTCGTCAGAATGTTCTGCTGCTGGGTTTCTCAAAATCATCCCTGCGTTGTTGATTAAAATATCAACTACAGGATGATTTTCTTTCACAGTATTAATAAAAGCATATAATTGCTCACGATTACTCAAATCTGCTACATATCCTGTAAACTTACGTCCTAATGCAGTAACGGCTTTCTCGATTGCACTATCTTTTTCCTCCAACGTAATCGAGCTTACAATAATGTCAGCACCTGCTTCTGCCAAAGCGGTAGCAATTGCATAACCAATACCTCTGTCGCCACCTGTAACAAGAGCAACCTTATTTTCTAAACTAAACATTGACGCTAATTCCATGGGATACTAATTTGATTAAATTATTTTAGAATTTTATTACACTTAATTAAGAGAAGACCTTATAAAATCTACATATTTTATAAATATCTTTATATCAAAGCTATGTCATGTATGTAAGAGTAAACAACTAATCGTCAGAATAAATTTACGCAATCGTTATCGGCAACGTTACCATTGAAATTATATTTTTGATTTATTCAATAATATTTGGGATATTATTCAGAATGTAGTAGTTTCACTCCTAGGATATATCCTTAGCAGAAATATATACACAAATTGTACAAATCAAAGAATAGGATTTTGGAAACTGTAACCATAAAAGATATTGCAAAAGCGTTAAACTTATCTACTTCTACTGTCTCAAGAGCCTTGAGAGGTAGCTATGAGATTAGTCCCGAAACCAAAAAGGTTGTTTTGGAATATGCTGAAAAAATCAATTATCGCCCTAATCCCATTGCCCTCAGTTTAAAGGAAAATAGAAGTAGATCCATTGGGGTTATTGTCCCTGAAATAGACAATCCGTTCTTTTCGCAAGCAATTAACGGAATTGAAACCATTGTTTATAACAGGGGCTATCATGCATTAATTTTTCAAAGTTATGAATCGTATCAACGAGAGGTGATTAATGTCCAACATTTGGCTTCTAGGCGTGTAGATGGTGTTTTGATTTCGTTGTCGGGACAAACAACCGATATTGATCACCTTAGAGAACTCCAAGATAAAGGGATGCCGATTGTGTTTTTTGACCGCTTTTCGGACGAAATCAATACGCATAAAGTCATTGCAGATAATTTTGACGGGGCGTTTAAAGCAACGGAACATTTAATAAAATCAGGTCGTAGAAGAATCGCCCATATTGCGGCTTCGGCTTCCTTATCCATTACGAAAGAACGTATCAACGGCTATCGAGCCGCTCTTAATAAATACCAACGCCCCATTGATGATACGCTTATTAAATACTGTGGCTATAGTCTCGTGGAGGTGGATAACGTAATTGGAGAATTATTAGCTGATAGTAACCCGCCTGATGCAATTTTTACGGCAAGTGACCGCTTGGCAGTAAGTTGTTTGACGGCTCTCAAAAACAAACACGTGGATATTCCAAAACAGATAGCTGTGGTTGGTTTTACGAACCTAAAGGTCGCTCATTTGTTTGACCCTCCGCTTAGTACGGTCATGCAACCTGCGATGGAAATGGGACAAACGGCGGCTGAATTGTTATTGGATTTAATCGAACGAAAATCGAAAGCTCCTATCACATATCAGACCATTAAATTACCGACTGAAATGATTATTCGGGAGTCGTGTTAATTGTTACGCAGACCTAGATTCGACAACTTTTTGGAAAGTTGTCGAATCTCTAATTTAGCTTGACTTGTATAGCAGTCTATGAGTCTGATGCTACGAAGAAACAGCTTTTCGTAAAATACATTCAATTTTTCACTTTAAACTTCTGCACCAACCTAACTAACGCCTTATAAAAACTTCTTTTTTCTGAACCAAACAAAGGTGCTGACACTCACGACAATCATGACGAATAAGGTAATAAAATAGCCATAGGGTGTATGAAGTTCGGGCATATTATCGAAGTTCATCCCATAAAGTCCTGCAATGAAGGTGATAGGCATAAAAAAGACGGAGAAAATCGTCAATAGTTTCATTACATCGTTAGTTTTCTGAGCCGAAAGTGAAATGAAAATATTGGACAAATTGGTTAAATCCTCCTGAGCTTGGTCAAACATCGACAAAAGTTTTAAATGTAAATCTCGCACATCTTGTAAAACAACATTATCTCGTTCGGTAGAGCGATGGTGATTCAAAATGGTTTGCGTTTGGAGTAAAATCCGCTTGCATACGCTGGCTTTTCGTTTTAAGAAGTATAAACGCTGAAACTGGTCAGGATGGATGTCTTTCAAAAATACAATGTCTTCATATCTGTCTATTTCCTCCGCTAAGGATAACGCTGGCTTTTCATACGCATAAATGGCATTCCAGATTAATTTACTAACAATTTCACTCACTTCCACACAGCGTTGCGTAGCTACGTAACGGTTATTTACCTCCTCTATAAATGTAAAATCTCGGCGATGCACTGTGATGAGAGTCTTTTCATTAAAGAAAATTGCTACCTTATTTGACAACTCTTGAATGGTGCGAGCATCCTTCTTTGCATCAGGCGAATAGACTCTCAAAATGATAAATTCAAAATTATCTAACTCTTCAAATTTGGGTAAATGATCGGGTTCTAGGCAATCCCGTAGGGTGTAACGGTGTAATCCATATTGCTTAGATAGTTCGGCTAAATCGTCTTCGGTAGGACTTAAAATATCAATCCATTCAAAAGCATCATTCTGAGTAAGCGTTGTTTTCATGCGAAAATTATCTGGGTAATAAGTAATAATTCAAAATCATGAATTTTGGATTTAATACACTAGCTGTCAGTTTTTTACAACAAAATAAATGTCAGCTACTTTTGAACAAGTACTTAATGGTAATCTTAAAGAGATCTGCTCTTTAAGTAACGATAACGAATACGAAAGTAGTCTTTATCTGGCTCTTTATGAAATTAATGTTTTTTTGTAAAGTCCTTCAAGTACAGTATAGCACTCCCTGATAAGCAGGACAGAAACAGGATGGTATAGTATTAATTTTAGGACAATTCAATCAACGTTATCCATCTTTATTTAAGCCTCCTTTTATGAAGCACAAATTAATTATACTCCTATCGTTATGCCTGTCATACGGGAGTATAGCACAACAGTCCGTCCCCTTTAATGACCTATCCTTTTGGAAATCAACCAACAAAAGTAACTGGCAAATCGTTGGAGATGTGAGTGCCGAGTTAAACAAGCCTGATGCCATGAGTAGTACCGCTGGAAAAGGCATTTTAGTCAATATTCCCAATCCTGAAAACCGTTCTAACTTAGTTTCTGTCGCTGAATACGGTGATGTCGATGTATCTTTCGACTTTATGATGGCGACTCACTCCAATTCTGGTTTCTACTTACAAGGACGTTATGAGGTTCAGTTATTTGATAGCTGGGGCGTAAAACAACCTTCTTATGGAGACTGTGGTGGTATTTATAAGCGTCGTAAATTTATCCCTCAAGAGTACCTCTATGAAGGACACGCTCCCAGAGCAAATGCCTGCTTAGCCCCCGGTCTTTGGCAACACTTAGAGATTTCATTCCAAGCTCCTAAATTTGATGCCACTGGTAATAAAACCAGTAATGCCAAAATTTTAATAGCTAAGTTAAATGGGGTTATCATTCACGAAAATCTTGAATTGACAGGCCCTACGGGTGGAGCAATTTCAGAAACAGAAGCTCCTTTCGGTCCTTTCTTAATTCAAGGAGATCATGGTGCGGTAGCTTTCAAAAACCTACAAGTTAATAGTTTTGATGGCAAAGCAATTACTATCGACCCAATCAACTACAGCGTATTTTACGGCAAATTCAACGAACCAAGTGCTTTCTTATCTAAAAAACCTGATGCGACAGGGAAAGTAGATAAGTTTACGTGGGAGGTAAGTAAACAACCTAACGATTACGCTCAGTTGTTTACCACAAACCTACGTATTCCAAAAGCGGGAAAACATACCTTTACCTTCCAAATCGCAGGAAAATATTCGGTTAAAATCAATGGACAATCTTCTATTTCGGATGAATGGTCTAACTCTTCGGACAGACGTACGGTTAGTGTTGACTTACCCGAAGGAAATGTCCCTGTAGAAATTTCATTTTACAAATTCGACGGTTGGATGCGTCCTGTAATGGGTGTTTGGATTCAAGGCCCTGCTACTCGTACCATGCCTTTCCATACCTTATCTTCGGTGCTTACTGTTCCTGCTGATGACCCCATCTTGATGGATGCCAACACCTCACTTGTTTTCCGCTCGTTTACTGATTTATACCAAGATGGAAAAAAATTAAAACGAGTGGTACACGCTGTTAACGTAGGTAATCCGAGTAAATTACATTATACCTACGACTTAGACAACGGGGCAATTGCTCAAATCTGGAAAGGTGATTTCTTGAATGTTGCTCCCATGTGGGATAGTCGTGGGGATGGCTCGTCTCGTCCTCGTGGGGCAGTTTTAACACTGAATGATACCCCTCTATTGGCAAACTCAGATGACAAAGCTATTTTCTCAGACACTCCAAGTGAAAAAGCTCAATTCCGTACCTTAGGCTATGACGTGGACGAACAAAATCTTCCAACCTTCAACTACCGTATTAATGGTAATGAAGTTGAAGACCAAATCCGTATTCAAGAAGATAAATACCTCTTACGTACCTTGTCTATCAAAAATGTAGTCAACAATCAGGTGCTTCGTCTTGCTATCGGAACGAGTATTGTCAAGGTTTCAGATGACTTATACAGTATTGATGACAAACAATATTATATCAAAGCAACAGGGGCTTCTATCGAGCAATTGGCAGGTAAAAGCGTGCTGACTGTTCCAGCAAGTGCCAAAGTACAATATGCCATTATTTGGTAAGTCGTTTCTTATTTTTACAAAAGCATTTATACTACATGAATATATCTTCTTATATCCGTTCTATCAGTAAATCATTCCTATTAGCAGGTTCGATTTGCACAGGGCTATTAGCACAACAAGCCCCTACTGAAAACGATTTTTACAAAATCATTAAAGTACCTATTCCCGAAGGGATTGTCTTAGAGGTAGGTGGACTCGTGTCGCTACCTAACGGCGATTTAGCTGCTTCTACTCGCCGTGGTGATGTTTATATTATTGAGAACCCTTTATCAAATACGCCCAATTATCGCAAATTTGCGACGGGTTTACACGAGATTTTGGGTCTTGCCTATAAAGATGGAAACCTCTATTGTGCCCAACGAGGTGAATTAACCAAGCTTATTGATAAAAACGGCGATGGGAAAGCCGACCGTTACGAAACGGTTTATGCGTGGCCTATTTCGGGACATTACCACGAGTATTCGTTTGGCCCTAAAATCGGAGCAGACGGTGCTTTTTATGTTACAGGAAACATTGGTTTTGGAAATGAAGACTGGTGGGTTGGAAAATCTCTCGCTCCTTGGCGTGGTTGGACAATGCGTATTACAGAAGACGGACAAATGACTCCTTATGCAGCAGGGATGCGTTCGCCTTGTGGAATTGGCATGGTGAATGGCGAATTCTTCTATGGTGATAATCAAGGAGACTGGATGGGTTCTGGGTTCATTACGAATGTAGAAAAAGGGGATTTCTT
>JALRIJ010000208.1 GCA_023255485.1 Flectobacillus sp. | reverse complement strand
AATAAGCCTTCAATCATCTCTTCTTTCTTGAAAAGATTAGAAGTGTAAATACCCAAATGTTGATTCATCTTTTATGTATGTGGTAATGAGTAATGTTATGTTGAGTTCTAAATGGTGTAATAATTTGATAATCAGTCGATTAAATCCAAAATTTAACATTCAAAATTCAACATTATTACAGATGTGGTAATGAGCTGAATAAATCCCTCAGCAACATGGATACAAATATCTGCCTTTTTTTCCTAAAACATTAGCCTTAACTTGCCGATTGAATTGAAAAAGCAACGAATATGGCAACACTTCCTACCAAGCAACAAGCTACCGAAAAAACAGGTTTACACCCCCGTAATCCACACCGCAGTGCCTACGATTTTACGGCATTGATAGCGGCTTGTCCAGCCTTAGCTCCTTTTGTGACGGTCAATGCCTATCAAAACCAAAGCATTGATTGTGCCAATCCGACGGCAGTGAAGTTATTAAATCAAGCCTTATTAGCTTCTTTTTACGACATTCAGCATTGGGATATTCCTGCAAATTACCTATGTCCGCCCATCCCAGGGAGAGCCGATTACGTTCATTATCTCGCTGATTTATTAGCGAGTGTTAACGATGGGGAAATTCCCAAAGGCAAGGCAATCAAAGGATTAGATATAGGTGTTGGGGCAAATTGCGTGTATCCGATTATTGGTAGGAAAGAGTATGGTTGGAGTTTTATCGGCTCTGACATTGATGCCCAAGCCATTAAATCAGCCAATAACATTATTCGAGCGAATCCCTTGTTGAACAACGCTGTAACCTGTCGTTTACAAAGTGCTACTACGCATTTTTTTGAAGGTATTTTAGGAGGAAAAGAGCAAGTCGATTTTACGATTTGTAACCCACCGTTTCATGCTTCAGCCGAAGAAGCGAGTACGGGCTCTAACCGAAAAGTGAGTAATCTGAAAGGTAAAAAAGTAGAAAATTCCGTCTTAAATTTTGGCGGACAATCGACCGAACTCTGGTGTGAAGGAGGAGAAAGTACCTTTATTTACCGTATGATTCAAGAAAGCGTTCGTTTTGCCGAAAACTGTTTTTGGTTTACGACCTTAGTATCCAAAAAGGAGAATTTACAAGGAATTTACAAAAGCCTAGCCAAGGTACAAGCCAGCGAAGTAAGAACGATTGAAATGAAGCAAGGGCAAAAAATCAGTCGTTTCGTCGCATGGACTTTCCTAACCGAAGAACAACAAGTAGCATGGAAAGCGAAACGTTGGGGGAGGTAGCAAGGGGCTTTATCGCTAGATTAGGGATATTCACCACATAAGTTAAGTTTGGTAGCTGTTTTCGAGTAAATTTGAGCGAAACGTTTTGTCAAATGATTAGAAAACATACTTGGTTAATTCACCTGTTGGGGGCGATTACCTTTTTGATTGTACCCATTTTGTTTGCCCCTCATCCGCCAGAGGCTAGAAATATTCTTTTGGAAGCTCCCACGATTCGAGATTTTCTTGCATCGTGTTTTATGCTACTGATTTTTTATCTGAATTATTACCTGTTTATTCCCCGCTTTTATTTCAAGAAAAAGTACCTAGAATATGGCTTTTTCATCCTACTGGGGCTTATCGTTATTGCGTATCTTCCTTCGTTACTAACAGGGCATGATTTATGGGGGCAACATCCTCATTCAGAGGTAAATCTGCCGTTCCATGGTGACGATGGTAGGGGATTTCCTCCACGTCCCGATACGTTTAATCCTTTGCAGGAAATTCGTCACCATATTTTTTTATATGCTGCGGTGATTATGTTTTCGGTGTTGCTTCGGGTGCGGAGTAGGATGTTTCAGGCAGAAAACGATAAACTCTATGCTGAACTTGCTAATTTGAAAACCCAAATCCATCCTCATTTTTTGTTCAATACCCTCAATAGTATTTATGCGTTGGCTATCAGGAAAGATGATAAAACCCCTGAAACGATTGTTAAGCTTTCGGAATTCATGCGGTATTTACTGAAAGATTCTAACCAAAATGTGGTGGCTCTCGACAAAGAAATTACTTATATTGAAAACTACATAGACCTACAAAAATCTCGTTTACGAAATAGTGTAAAAGTGCATTATCAGACATCAGGCGATTTTAGAGGGCTAACAATTGCTCCCTTGGTCTTGTTTACCTACATCGAAAATGCCTTTAAACACGGAGTAAATCCTGACCAAGATTCTGAAATTTCTATTGAAATTTCGGTCTTAGCAGGGAGGTTGACTTTAATGGTTGTGAATAAGTTGGTGACCATGGTAAATAAAGAAACTTCGTTGCATATTGGGTTACGAAATACTGCAGAGCGTTTAGAAATCATGTACCCCGACAAATACGGATTGGTGATTAACGATACGGATGGGGTATATCTAGTAACGCTTGAAATCGAATTGAGATAAATGAAAAATTGTAGCGAAAAATGATACAAGCCATTGCTTTAGACGACGAACAGCCTGCTCTCGAAATCATCGAAGCCTTTTGTAGTCAGGTTGATTTTATTGATTTACGCAAAACGTTTACACGGAGTAGCGAGGCAAAACAGTATTTGGAAGAATACCCAATTGACTTGGTATTTCTGGACATTAATATGCCCTCTATTTCGGGAATAGACTTCTTCAAAGGACTTTCACGCCCAACAATGGTTATTTTTACAACGGCTTATAGCGAGTATGCCATTGATGGTTTTGAGCTAAATGCTGTGGATTATTTACTCAAACCATTTACGCCAAAACGTTTTGAACAGGCAATTCAAAAGGCTTATGAACTCCATAAATTTTATCTTCAAAATAGCCAAGAAGATGGCGAAAGCCTCTATTTTAGAGTAGATTATAGTCTGGTGAAAGTGTTAGTAAATGACATTGTTTACATTGAAGGACTAGACAATTACCTCAAAATTTACTTGGAAAATCAAAAGCCTTTAGTCGTGCGGATTACGATGAAAGCGATGCTTGAAAAGTTATCAAAAGATGCTTTTGTTCGAGTACACCGCTCGTTTATCGTTCCCTTGAAAAAGATTAAATCTGTTCGTAACAAGACGATTCTTATTGGGCAAGAAGAAATACCGATTGGCAATAGTTTTGAAGACGATTTTTACAAAGCGTATGGAATTCGCTAAAGGGTCAATTGGTTTTAACCAGTTGGAAAACCTGTAAGGTTTTAATAGATAGTTTGATTTTCAGGTTATTAAACCAATAAGGTTTCAAAAACCTTATTGGCTCAGTTCGCTACAAAGCAATCGAATCATACACCACTACTTTCGACCAAAGGTGTTTGTTCGCTTCGATAAACGCCTTGTGTAATGGATGAACTAAATACGCTTCTTCGTCGGCTTTTGTAGCAAATAATAACAAGACCGAAAAAGTATAACTAGCATCGGTAACAGGCTTATCAAATTCGTTGATAGAGGCTTTACCAATATGTGCTTGTTTGATTTGCTTGATTTTCCCTAAACCTTTTAAGCCCGCCAAAAGCTGTTCGTATGCTTTTTTATCTTCTGGGTCTTTTAACCAAAAAAATACATGGTGGGAAAAACTAGGTAAAGCTTGCGGAGTTGCTGCTTCTGCCGCCTGACTGCCTAAAGCGGCAATGCCTGAACCGACTACCAAACTTTGAGTTGTTTTTTTGAGAAAGTTTCTACGTGCGATGGATTTCATTTTATACTGATTGGGATTGAAATAGATAATTATTTTTGGACTTCATCGCCAAGATATAGAAAAGCTATCTTATTCCTATCCATTTGTAAGGGTTTTCCTATAAACTGCTTACGATTTGCTCAGTTAGCCACAACAATTAGAGGATTCACCACTAAGCCCAGTACGATAAGCAACATACTTTAGTTTTTAACGGTCTTAGAAGTAGCAACCAACAAAAAGCAAACGTATGAAATTTCAACACACATTTTTGAGCATTGCTGCTTTGGCAGGAATACTCGTACTTTCTTGTAGTAAGTCATCGGTTGACCCAACGACCACCACGACAACTACAACAACGACTACCACTACTACTTCAGATTGTAGCACTCAAACAACTACAGCGGCCAAAGTAGCTTGTTTGGCGGAGGCATTTAAGGCAACCTTGACCGCTACGCAAATCGCTAGTTTACAGATTGACTTAACTAAAACTAACGTTGCTAAATGGTCAAATCTTCCTGGAGGAGTAAAGATTCGGAACGGGGTAGAATTCAGTACCTTAACCGATGCTCAATTGAAAGCAGCCAAAGCGGTTATTGAAGCGGCATCGGGTACAACAGCCGATGAAGGCTATGCAGAGTTTTCGCAAATTAATGCGGCAGATACCTATTTGGGTTTAAAAGCAGGAAGCGGATATTCTGAAAAATTATACATCATTGCTTTCTTAGGAACACCAAGTGCGACAGGAACATGGATGTTGCAATTTGGAGGACACCATTACGCTCAAAATATTACCTACAGTAATGGAAAGGTAGTGAGTAGTACTCCTTCGCACCAAGGAGTTGAGCCTTTGTCGTTTACAAGTGGTTCAAATACCTATGCTCCATTGAAGTCAGAACAAGCGGGGATGTTGGCTATGTTGTCGAGTTTATCGACTACACAATTAGCTTCTGCCAAACTTTCGGCAACGTTTAGCGACGTGTTATTAGGGCCTGGGAAAGATGGACAATTCCCTACAACTAAGCAAGGCTTAAAAGTAAGTACGCTTTCGACTGCCCAAAAAGCCTTGGTTTTAGCTGCCATGAAACCATGGACGCAGGACGTGGATGACGCAACGGGTACGTCGATGTTAGCCATTTATGAAAAGGAATTAGACGAAACCTATATTGCTTATTCGGGTAATGCGACTTTAGCGAACAATGCCGACTATGTACGAATTGACGGCCCAAGTGTTTGGATAGAATTGGTTTGTCAGTCGGGGGTAGTTTATACGGCTATTCATTATCATTCGATTTATCGTGATCATACTCGTGATTATAACGGTTTGTAATTTTTGGAAAGGAGGTTGACTAGCAGTTTGATGCCTATTCAACCCCCTTTTTTTCCTGTTCACTTTTAATTTTTAGTAAAAGAGTAGATTAAATGGATACATTTGGGATATTTTTTAATCCTACGCAATGAGCAAAAATCGTTCAACTAAGCAGTTCGTTTGGGGAGTGTCACTCTTTGTGGCTTTGTTCGTAAATTTCCCCATCATATTTCTCAATTTACCCCGTTTAAAAGGCTCGACAATCGCTCAGTTAGATGTGCTTATTCAGATTGCCGTATGCTTTGCTTATGCCATTTTGAGTGCCCAAGCGGTTTATCGGAATACTAAATTTACCGTTTCAAAGAGTAAACGGATTATAGAAGGAGTAATCCTTTTTAGTGCCTTTGTAGTGGTGTTATCCTTGTTGAATGTGGTGGTAGTGGGGCTTTCTCCCAAAATTATTCCAACGGTTATTGCAAGAGGTTTTTTTGTGGCGGTACTTTCTTATTTTTTGAGCCGTTTTTTGGTAGAAACAGAACGTAAAAACGAGGTATTGTTAGAAAATGAACACTTAAAACACGAGAATTTATTGGTGCAACTGACCTCCTTAAAAAATCAGTTAAATCCTCATTTTCTCTTTAATTCCCTAAATACATTGAGTTGGCTTA
>JALRIJ010000207.1 GCA_023255485.1 Flectobacillus sp. | reverse complement strand
GGAACTGATGTGACAAATGTGCATGGAATGGGAGATATTGATCCTGTTTATAGATTTGATGCAAGAAATGGTGATATTCCTCGTTATCGTGGAATTTGGCGTGACAATGTGGGAGTGAGGGGAAGAGCGTATTTGAAAAATACCGACCCTTTTGCGAGCATGAATACAGAGTCAATCGAAAATGCCATCGTTACGGAAGGTGCTTTAGAATTAGCCTTTGAAGGACACCGTTGGGGAGATTTAGTTCGTGTTGCTCTTCGTAGAAATGACCCTGCTTTCTTGGCAGATAAAGTATATAACAAATTGAAAAAAGCTAATAACCCAAATGCAGAGGCTGTTCGTGCTAAATTGATGGATCCTGCTAACTGGTATTTGCCTTTCAAAATGTAAGAAGACTTTTTAACCGCTTGTACTAATTAACAATGAAAAGTTTCTCCCTCTTGTCAAAAAACTTGAGGGAGTTTTTTTGTTTCTACAAAAAAAAGCAATTTCGTTAGGATTATTTCAATCATTTTGCATATTTGCTTTTGTGATAGGTGAATAGAACCTTTTTATGAAATAAACAGTTTTACGATTATAGAATTAAAACGATAGACAAATTATGTTTCCAAAAGAATTAAGCTCAGAAGAATTTAGAAAATATGCTGTTCATCATAGAGGATTGAACGGCTTGGCAGTGGATCAATATATGAACATGGCGGGGAATACTGGTGCTGGTAACTTCGGAGGTACAAGTCGCCCATTTGTAGAGGATATGACTCAGTATATCATTGAGGAACGTCCAATGCGTTTTGCTCAAATTGATGTCTTCTCTCGCTTAATTATGGACAGAATCATTTTCATGGGTGTTCCTGTAGATGATTATATGGCTAATATTATTGTGGCTCAATTATTATTCATGGAGTCAACAGATGCGAAGAAGGATATTATGATGTATATCAACAGCCCTGGTGGCTCGGTATATGCTGGTTTGGGTATCTACGATACAATGAACTATATCCGTCCTGATGTGGCTACCATTTGTACTTCTTTGGCGGCTTCAATGGGTGCTGTATTATTAGCTGGTGGTGCTGCTGGAAAACGTTCTGCCTTAGAACACGCTCGTATCATGATTCACCAACCTTCTGGTGGGGCATCGGGGCAATCTCGTGATATTGAAATTACGGCTCGTGAAATCGTTAAAATTCGTAAAGAATTGTACGAAATCTTGGCAAAACATTCAGGGAAATCGTTTGAAGAAATCGAAAGAGATTCAGACCGTGACTACTGGATGCGTGCGGAAGAAGCAAAAGAATATGGCTTAATTGACGAGGTTTTAAGTCGTTAAAAATGAAGCATTAAAATGATTTAGTCTGAGAAATGCTTGTTTCTGTTACCGCAGAAATAAGCATTTCTTCTTTTATAGGAGTTTAATTAAGAGGGCAAATACAAAATTTATAATTCCTTCGTACTTTTGTAAGTAGTATTAACGAATTGTCTGGTGCTTTGCATCTAATGAAATAGTCTAGCAACGCTCTCGTTGTGACAAGTATATGAAAAAACAACAAGCTCATTGTACCCTTTGTGGTAGAAATCAAAACGATGTGCAGATGCTTCTGCAAGGTGTGGACGGACATGTCTGTAGCGATTGTATCGAACAAGCACATGATGTATTGAATGAAGAATTAAGCGGACCTGTTAAAAGCAACAGAAAAGGAAAGGGGAGTAAAGATGCTTATAACTTAATAAAACCAATGGAAATGAAGGCATATCTTGACCAATATGTAATTGGACAGGACGATGCTAAAAAACATTTGTGTGTTGCCGTATACAATCACTACAAACGTTTAATGCAGCCTAAAGTAGCGAATGATGAAGTACAAATTGAGAAATCAAATATCATCATGGTCGGAGAAACGGGTACTGGTAAAACATATTTGGCTAGAAATATCGCTAAAATATTGGAAGTACCCTTTTGTATTGCGGATGCTACTGTATTGACCGAGGCTGGTTACGTAGGGGAGGATGTTGAGAGTATTCTTACTCGTTTGTTACAAGCCGCTGATTACGATGTCGAGAAGGCAGAGAAAGGTATTGTTTTTATTGATGAGATTGATAAAATAGCTCGTAAGTCTGATAATCCTTCTATCACTCGTGATGTGTCGGGAGAAGGCGTGCAACAGGCTTTATTGAAGCTATTAGAAGGCTCTGTTGTGAACTGCCCACCACAAGGAGGTCGTAAGCATCCAGATCAGAAAATGATTGCTGTAAACACCGAAAATATCTTGTTCATCTGCGGAGGTGCATTTGATGGTGTGAAACGTCATATTACTAAACGTTTAAATACGCAACCGATTGGTTTTAGTAAGGATGCAACCTTCTTCGATGAATTTGATGATAGCCATATCATGCAGTATGTCAATGCTCAAGATTTAAAGTCGTTTGGCTTGATTCCTGAATTGTTGGGACGTTTACCCGTGATTACTTATTTGAATCCTCTCAACAAGAGCACATTATTATCGATCTTGACTCAGCCTAAAAATGCATTAGTCAAACAGTATGATAAGTTATTTAAAATGGAAGGAATTGATATCACCTTCTCGGATGAAGCCTTAGAATATATTGTCGAACAAGCAATGCAGTATAAGTTGGGAGCAAGGGGCTTGCGATCTATCTGTGAGGCAATTATTACGGATGCCATGTTTGAGCTTCCATCGCAGACTGAAATTAAAGAATTTATCGTAACCTTGGAATATGCTAGAGATAAGTTCGAACGAACGACTTTTCATCAAATGAAAAAAGTATCTTAATATTGCTAACAAAGGCTTCGTGCATAGCGAGGCCTTTGCTATGTTAATCCTTACCACTAATGTATTTTATAAACCGTATTGCTACCATTCTACTAGGGGTGGTTTTATTTGCTTCGTGCACGTCTTATCAACCGCTTTCTTTTCAACCACTCTCTTATCATAGAGTGGTTAATAAACAGGCTATGATTGCTTCTTCTCCTGAGTTAGATACTCTTTCGAGTATTTTAGGAGCCTATAATGCCCCGATAGCCACACAGCCCTTACTTTTGACAGCTTCTTTAGAAAAAAATGGAGAGCATGGCACAGTTTTGGATACAAAAGCCCATGATAAACTGTTGGACGTGAGACATATTTTGGCTCGTAAAGATGCTATTTTAGTCCTTAAGGCTAATCATAAATCATCGGCTATTGAGCGGATAATGGTAAAGAAAGTGGTTAAAAAAGCATTTTTTACACGGTATGAAAGCTTTTATGATTGGAATAAAAAGCTTAAAGTTGGTGTGATTTTATTGGGTTTGGGACTAATTTTGTCTATTATTGGCTTGAGTGAATTGGCTGCGTTGGCAGTGTTGGTGGGTTTAATCTTTTTAATTATTGGACTGCTGTCTCCTGTATAGATGAATAGAAAAAAAGCAATCGTGTTGCTCCACGGTTTAGGCGAAGATGCGAGTATTTGGAATGGCTTTGTTCCATTTTTACAGAAAGAATATCGTTGTATTGTTCCTGATTATGCCAATTTTACAGGAATGCACTCGATGGATGATTATGCAGAGTATATCTATGATTTAGTCATAGAAACAAAGGAAATCGACTCTTGCTGTTTGATTGGGCACTCGATGGGTGGATATATTGCACTGGCTTTTGCAGAACGATACCCTGAGGTAGTTACAGGTCTGGTACTTTTTCACTCAACAGCTTATCCAGACTCTGAGGAACGAAAAGAAACTCGTATGAAACATATTGAGTTTTTGGAAAGTCATGGGCTAAATTTGTTTTTACGCAACTTTATCCCTAATCTGTTTACGAATCAATTTGTAGAAGCATATCCAGAAATTATAGATAAGCAACGCAAGGATGCTCAGCGAATTGATGTCGGAGGATTTATTTCTGCAATTCGAGCCATGCGTAATCGACCTAACCGTTTGGATATTCTTAAAAAAGCAACTTATCCTGTCGGATATATTATCGGAAAAGAAGATAAAGCGATTCCATTAGAGGATGTAACTGCTCAGGTTGAAGCATTAAGTAATCCGATGGTGTTAGTATTGGATAAGGTAGGCCATTCTGGAATGGTAGAAGCACCCGATGAATGTCTTGCCTTTTTGAGAACATTTTTAAGAACGATATAAAAAAAGAGCTACTCGAATTTCGAGTAGCTCTTTTTTTATTCTTTAGGAAACTATTGAATTAGAATTTATCCCAGAACAATTTAGTTTGTACTTTGTCAGCACCGATTGCAGTAGATGCTGCTTTCCAGTTAACATTGTTCAATGTTTGTTCTCCTACAGGGTATGTAAAACGTACAGGAATATCAGCATACGTTTTGTTAACAGGAAGATTGAACTTAGGCCAATCTAAACGTCTCCATTCTGTCCAAGCTTCAAACCCACGGTTATATAAAGCAAGATACTTTTGCGTACCAATTTTTTGCTTGTAATCTCCAGTTGCAGTAGTATAAGCTACAGTTGGTTTTGCTAAGTAAGCAGTTACATCACCAGCATTCCAGTAAGCGAAAGATGCTGTGATTCCTTGCTTATAGAAACTTTCGGCAGTACCACCTACGCTAAATCCACGAGCGGCTGCTTCTGCTAAACCAAATGAAATTTCAGCGTAGTCCATAATTACACCTTCAAGTGTTGGCGAAGTGAAAGCAGTACCAATTGCTGAGAAGTTAGTATAGTTACCACCTGCTGCATAAGGACCACCTACGTATTTACCACCCAATTGAGTGAAGTAGATAGCACGACGAGGGTCTTCAAGCGTGTTCATGATATCAACGATTGTGTTCGCAGGAACATAATCTTTACGACCACTTTGTACTAAGTCAATCCAAATAGGGTTTGTGTTAGGAAGAGAACCTTCATAGCTAAGTTTTGCATTGTCAGCATTCGAAGTTAATGCTCCTTTAGAAGCTGCTTCGATTAACGTTTTTGCTGTAGCAGGATCTGCATCCACTAATGCTAAACCAATCTTCAATTTCAAACCATTAGCAAATTTTTTCCATTTTGTCATGTCTCCAGCATATACTAAATCGCCAGAACCAAATGAATCACCGCTTGTGTTAATTCCTGTAATAACAACATCCAAGCGTTTTGCTAAATCTAAGTAAATTGTTTTAGCATCGTCATATTTAGGATTTACATTAGCAGGGTTAAGAGCCTGAGAATATGGAATATCACCGAACGTGTCCACCAATACTTGGAATGTATAGATATTCAACAATTCGATTACTAATAATTTATTAGCTTTTGCAATTTTACCTGCATCACCGATAGCAGACTCTGCGTTTACTAAAGTAGTTGCTTCTTTTAAGTTACCTAAAGCTCTTCTGTACAAACGATCCCAAACAGCATCAGGAATTTTACGAGTAGTAATATCGTAGTTACTTTCGTCTGTATAAGTTGTTTCTGTCCATTGTTGAGCCATTAATCTGAAAACGTTTAAGTTAACGCTTGTATTAACCATTTGCTCAAAAAGGCTTGCTTCTGCTGCTGCAAAAACCGTTGCTGATGGAACTGACCCAGAACTTGGGTGTTTAATATCTGTATTCAACTGCTCAAGATTGCTCTCGCACGAAGTTGCCAGAAGTGCTATTGTTAAAAGTGATAT
>JALRIJ010000206.1 GCA_023255485.1 Flectobacillus sp. | reverse complement strand
AGTATAACTTCGCAGCCGCTTGTTTGTAAGCAGCAGGGTCGTTATAAACCGTTGCAGAGGTCACTTCAATAAAAGGAGTTCTATCTAAGTCACTTACGCAAGAGCTGGTAAATAGACTCGCCATTAGTCCTCCGAAAATGGCTATATTTTTATAATTACGAATTTTCATCTGAGTAAAGTAAATCTTAAATGTTGATTATTGAAGCTTATGAGTTAACTGTTTATGAGTGAAAAGATTGCTCGAAAGCAGGTGAATTCCTCTCAAAATCAAGTTCATAAGTAATCGTGTAAAATTAGTTGGAACTTAGATTTCTATTGTGCTTTAAATCCAAAATCCAACATCTATAATTCAGCATTATTCTTAGAAACCAATGTTTAGTGCTAACGAGTAAGTACGTGGAGTTGGATAAATGTTGTTATCGATACCTCCAGAAACTTCAGGGTTTAAACCTGTGTATTTCGTTACCGTAAATACGTTTTGAGCCGTTGCATTTAAACGCATATTGATTTTACTACCGAATACTTGTTTGAAATTGTAACCTACCGTTACGTTTTCCATACGTAAGAAAGAAGCATTCTCAATGTAGTAATCCGAGAAGAATTGATTCTTCGCAAAACCTGTATTGAAATAATCGGATGAAATATTACCTAAGAAACCATTAGCCCCTATAAGATTCACGACGGCACTGTTAGATGCTTTCAAGTTGTTATACACGTAGTTGCCAAGGTTAGCTCTCATTACAAAACCGAAGCTCCAGTCTTGGTAAGTCATTTGCGAGTTTAAGCCCAAGAATACTTTCGCTGCTGGAGATTGGTAACGATAAGCATCGCTCAAGTTAGAAATTCCGTCACCGTTAGTATCTACGTATACCCCTTCTATTGCTTTTCCGTTTGCATCATACGCTTGTTTCATTACATAGAATGAATAAGCAGGATAGTTAACGCTATGGATTTGGATGGTACTACCAACACCACCAGAAATACCACCTACTAATACTCCTTGATAAGCTGGATCAGCATTGTTGGTCAATTTCGTGATTTTGTTTTCGTTGTAAGTCGCATTGAATGACACATTCCAGTCAAATTTGTCGGTATGAATTGGGTTGTAGTTCAAGGCTAATTCAAGACCTTGATTTTCCATTGAACCAACGTTAGTTAATAATTGGTTGGTCAAGTTTGTTCCAACTGCAACAGGAATCGTGTTCAACAAGTTGCTCGTGTTTTTCAAGTAATAATCAATGCTACCCGATAAGCGTGCTTTTTTGAAAGCAAAGTCGATACCTGCGTTAGTTGTTGCTGTTTGTTCCCATTTGATGTTGGCATCGTAACCTTCAGCACGTAAAGTTGTATAATACGTTGAGCCTAATTGGTACTGAGCATTGTCTAAACTGGCTGTGTAACGAGGAAGATACGCATAGTCTTGACCAATATCTTGCTGTCCTGTGATACCGTAACCCACACGAAGTTTCAAGTCTGAAATTGTATTCGAGTTTTTCAAGAAACTCATTTCGTTCAATTTCCAAGCAAATGCTGCGGATGGGAAAGTACCCCAACGGTTGTCTTTGCTGAAACGAGAAGAACCATCACGACGAACCGTTACTGTTAATAAATAAGCCTCATCAAAGGTATAGTTCAAACGGCTAAAGAATGAAACTAGCGTATTCTGAGTTTTGTATGGGCTGTCCGTGTATTTAACTGTACCTTCTGCATTGGTATTTACGTTCGTACTTTCACGAAGGAAATCTTGGTATTCATAACCACCCATTACATCAATACGGCTTTTGATTGCCTTCAAGTCTTTCACGTAGTTCAAGTAAAAGTCAAACAATTTGTTGGTCTTACTTTGTGTGTAAACCGTCTTCGAACCACCATTTACATAGCTTTGAGCTGCATAAGCAGGTACAAAACGAGTTCCATCACTCTTACTAATGTCATAACCAACGTTCACATTGGCACGTAATTCTGGCAAGAAATGGAATTTATAATCCAATTGAATATTACCAATACTACGTTTTACATTTCCTTTGTCGTTCGTTAAGTTCAATAAACCAAGTGGGTTACGAGTTGCTTGCGTATTTAAGCTACCATCTGCCGATAACCATTCCCAGTATCCGCCATAATTAGCGTTGTTTGAGTAAGGTGATTGCGTAGGGTCAAATGCTGCCGCAGCACCAATTGCTCCTGTGTTAGCAAAAGTATTGTCAGTATTTGTTCCTTTTAAGTTAACGTCAATTTTCAAGTGCTTATTTAATAACGTAGGGCTGAAACCGATGGAAGCAGAAGTACGTCCCATGTTAGACGTTTTCAAGATACCGTCTTGGTTAGTATAACCTACCGATATACGGAAAGGAACTTCTTTCAATGCACCCGAAACGCTCAAGTTATTATCGATACTAAAGGCATTGCGATAAATTAAGTCTTGCCAGTTCGTATTAGCTGTGCCCAACGTTGCTTTTTGAGTAGCATTTCCTTTTTCGTTAACAATGGCACTAAATTCTGCTGCGGTTAAGTTTTTAAGGAAACCTGTGCTTTGTCCTAAAGATGCTTGAGAACTGAAATTAACTTTCAAGCCACCGTTTACAGAACCCTTTTTCGTCGTAATCAAGATTACCCCGTTAGACGCTCTTGAACCATAAATAGCCGTTGCCGAAGCATCTTTCAAGATGTTCATCGATTCAATGTCGTTCGGGTTAATTAAACTCAACGAACTTGACGCACCCGAAACCGTAGAGTTATCTAAAGGTACCCCATCAATAACGATTAATGGATCGTTGTTGGCATTTAACGAAGCACCACCACGGATACGAATTGTACTACCAGCACCTGGAGCACCACCGTTTGACGTGATTTGAACCCCTGCCACTTTACCTACCACCAATTGGTCTGGAGAAGCAATGTTACCACGGTTAAAATCTTCTGAATTGATAGCCGCTACTGAACCTGTTAAGTCTTTCTTTTTCTGAGAACCATAACCGATTACGACTACTTCACCCAATGTTTTGTTGTCATCTTCTAATAGCACATTCACTACACTGCGGTTACCCACGGTAATTTCTTGTGATACTTTGCCAATAAAGCTAAATACAATAACCGCATTTGGAGCGACATTGGTTAATTGGTATTTACCATCGCTTGTCGATTGTGTTCCTCTAGTACTTCCTTTAATTTGCACTGTAACTCCAGGAAGGCCTTGACCGTCTTTGGCATCTTTAATTGTTCCTGAAACGGTATTTTGAGCGAATGTTACGAAACTCACCCAACTGAACATTATCATAAGTAGGAGTTTTCGACTGAATGAAAACGTCCCCACTGGAAGAAATGTACTCATTTTCTCTTTGTAGTTTTGGATTGTCATGAATGGAGATTGATTAATGGACTATATAATTAATATGATTTTTTTGTTTTTTATTGGTACAAAATTAATTTACTGTCTGGTCTTATAAGGTGTATTTTTAGACATTTGACTGGTACTTTTGAACATTCTATACTTTAACGACTAGTTTTTATGATTTTTTTGTATTGTTTAAGCTTGAAGAAGTCAAAAACGGGTAATACTTCATTTTGATTTGCTGCGTCAAAAAACAGGGCATTGTCCCAGTGTGTTCCTTGTCCCCAAAGCGTACTACATTTACTCGAAACCCAAGCAGGTTCCCAATAGGTAATTCCTTCTGCCCCTGCTCTAATAACGCTTTCGGTGAGGGCAATCATAAACGCTTTTTGCCCTGCTGGTGTGGCAGGAAATGCCTGTTGTATTCCCGACGAATCGAGGAGGTTGTTGGCGGCATCTATATTTTTGAGTGTATAAGGATAACCCGTTTCTACAATCATCACTCGTTTATGATACGCTTTTTTGAGAGCAATAATCGTGTGTTCTAATTCGGATAAACTATATTTTGACCATTGTGGATAATACGAAAGACCAATCCAGTCGTAATCCGCTAATCCATTTTTTGCCATATTTTCAAACCAATCAGGGGCGTTTTCGGGCTGAGCAATGTGCAACATCTTACCAATGCTTTTTCCTGTTTCCTTACTGACTGCCGCTACCGCCTCAAGTCCTCTATTGAATAAGGCTACGTTTCTGTTCCAGTGAATGGCTTCAGAAGAGGCCTTTTTTAATAGAATTTCACTGTTCGTTTCATTGCCTACCTGCACCAATTCGGGTAAAAGTCCTTCTTGGTTCAAATTCATTAGAGTAGTATAAGTATAACGATACAGTGAGTCTCCAAGCAGTTGCGTATCGGAGATGTGCTCCCAAGCTTTGGGTACAACCTGATGACCAGGGTCTGTCCAAGTGTCTGAATAGTGAAAATCTAGTAGGGTAACAAAGCCCTCTTTTTTAGCTCGGCGGATGGCTTTTTTTACGTCGTTCAGGTTAGAATACTTGGTCCAAGTAGGATTATGCCATAAGCGGAGGCGTACAATACGAGCTCCTTTTTTATGAAATAACTCATAGATATCAATCGCTTTTCCATTTTCACGGACGCTAGCCCCACAGTCTTCGATTTCATTTACATATGAAAGGTCGGCTCCCAGTAGCAAAGTAGGTTGTTGTGTAACACTTGGATTTCCTCCACGTTGACAGCCCAACAGCAGTGCTACTACAAAAAAGTAGAGGAGAAATGGTTTCATACTTGGAGATACTAGGATTTTATAAAAATGGATAGTTTAAATCTTTCTTGCAAAAGTACCAAGATGAGTAGGACTAAGTCGTTCCACTTTATGAAAATGTTATTTTTCTAGGAAAAAATAGATTTGTACTTTACTCCTTTGTGAATCAATGATTTAGGTAGTAAAAAAGGAGTCCACTTTATAAAATGGTACGTATTTGTTGGTGAATAGTGGAGAATGGGGAGTAGTATTAACTCGTTTGACGGTTAATTTATAGGGGTATAAGCAGGAGGCAACAGTAGTGTTTCATATTGAATACGTGTCTCAAAAGGGTGATAGGGAATGGGAGATAAGCCTTTGAGTTGTTCGAGGAGAAATATTTTTTCTGTTAAATCATATTGCTTTGCTGTTAGCTCCACGCTATAGCCAGCTAGATACCATTTTTTGTCTAGGTCTTTACGTACTATTTCTAGTTTAACATCATCCGCAATACGGGGATTGATAGAAGTCGTAAAATGTCCAAAATAGGTATTGAATTTTTGAATAATCTGCTGAACACTATCGCCGCTTATTTCGCCTTCGTAATAATGAGCAGTGTCTATTTTAGGAATAGAGGAGTAAATAAATACCTTCCCGTTTTCGGTAAGTTCAATAGCCAATTTGGGAATAGCAGGATTGTCTTCATATCCTTTTGCAAAAGTTATAGACCCTTCTTGGTTTTGCGAGTTGCATCCCATTATACATAAAAGCAGTAGGAGTATTGCGATAGCGTTTTTCATAAAGGTATTTGCTTAATTATAATCCCTAAACACATTCGTATAAGTAACACGTACATTTCCGTTGTCGGATTTTCCTAAGTAATAATATTGATAGCCTTTTATGGTATGAAATTTATGCTTTTTAGAGCCTATATAAAGTTCGATTAAACCATTAGAAATTACAGGTTTTATTAAGCATACTGACTTGCTGATTCCATTTTTTTTAGTGACAACAAATTCCTCAAATACCTTTTGA
>JALRIJ010000205.1 GCA_023255485.1 Flectobacillus sp. | reverse complement strand
CCTAAAGTAACTGTAACACCAAGTTTGAAAACATTTGCAAATGTGGTCGGACAAGCAGCTCCAATTCAAACTTATACCGTTGCAGGTTCAGATTTAACCGCTGATTTAGTTATTACGCCATCAGGAAATTTTGAAGTTTCTAAAGATGGTACAACATGGTTTACCGCAGCTTCACCCTTGAAATTAACAGCGACTGCGGGTACACTTGCCAACACAACAGTTTCAGTGCGTCTAAATACTCAAACAGTAGGCACGTACTCAGGAACTATCTCGAATGCAAGTACTGGAGCAACCACCACAAGTATTAGTGTATTAGGAGCTGTTACGGCGGTGGATTTATCTAGCTTTAAAGCAATTGTTGCCCTAGACGGTTCGGGAACGCACAAAACAGTACAGGCCGCCATTGATGCCGCTCCTACGAACAGCACCACGCCATACCGTATTTATATCAAAAACGGTAAGTATTTGGAAAAAGTAACCATTGCATCGACCAAAACGTTCATTCACTTAATTGGAGAGAGTGCAGCCAAAACGATTATTTCTTGGAATGATTATTCTGGAAAAATTGTAGCAGGTACGACCATTGGAACAAGTACTTCCGTAACCTTAGCAGTGAAAGCAAATGACTGTTTCTTATCAAACTTAACGGTTGAAAACACCACAGGTGATGCTCCACAAGCGGTAGCAATTTCGTTCGAAGCCGATAGAGATGTGGCGAAAGGCTGTATTTTCTTGGGTGGACAAGATACGTTCTTGGCAAATGGCGATGGCAAACGTCAATATTTGAAAAATTGTTATATCGACGGAGTGGTTGACTTTATTTTTGGTAGTTCAACGGCGGTTTTTGACTCATGTATTGTCTATGCCAAAGACCGTGTAGATAAATTAGCAGGAAGTTATATCACGGCAGCTAACACGCCTAATAATCAGGCGTATGGCTATGTGTTCAGAAATTGTATTTTACCATCAAACACAGGCGTAACATCGTATGTCTTGGGTCGTCCATGGCAAAATGATGCTTCTACGGCTGATATTGCGAAGAAATACAATAAGGTCGCTTTCATCAACAGTACGTTTGGAGATAAAATCGTAAAACCAGAAGGCTGGTCAACATGGGATGCAGGAACAAATACGGCTTTGATAACCTACGCAGAATACAAAACTAAGAAGTTTAACGGCACTTTAGCTCCAACTGCTAGTCGTGTTGCTTGGTCAAAACAATTAACGGATGCAGAAGTAATTGCTTACAACACTAACACTACCGTTTTAGGTACTTGGGACCCTTGTACAACCACTTCAGATTTCTGTAAAACACCACAAGCAGAACTAGCCTTGGTCAATATCAAAGTTACCAAAGGAGCAAATTTAACCGTGCCTACCAACTTTGCATGGAACATTGCTTGGGCGATGAAAGACGTTAAATTTGAACTTTACCGCAGTACCAATAATAAAGCGAGCTATTCGGTTGTAAAAACCATTACCACAACAACTGATACCTTGATTAATTACAGTACGACGGACGATGCCCCATTGGCAAACAAAAATTACTTCTACGTAATTAAGGCTTCTAAAAATGGATTTACCTCGTTCCTTTCTGACACAATTTCGGTTTCGAGTATTCCTACTATCACGATTGTAGGAACTCCAAAAGATTTTGTACAGGGTTTAGGGACTCCTTCGGCAGCACAGGCTTATACCTTAACCGCTGTAAACTTAGCCGATAATGTAACGATTAGCATACCAACCAACTTTGAGATTTCAGCAGATGGTGGGAAAACGTGGAATAATAGCCAAAAAGCATTAACGCTTACACCGACGAATGGTTCAATTGCCACGACAACGATGCAAGTTCGCCTAAATGCCACTACAGCAGGCAATTATACTGGTACGATTTCGCATACCAGTACAGGGGCTGTTAGTCAAAACATCGCAACCAATGGAACTACGCAAACAACAGCACTGGTTGCTCCTAAAACACTGGCATTCTGGCCAATGGCTGTTTCAAATGCAGACAGTGTAGCCCTAAGAGCTAAAGGTGTAACCCCTACAACACCATCATTAAAACGAATGGCCATTTCAAACGGGTCTGTTATTGCAGCTTACTCTAATTTACATGGTCAGTGTATCGCTCCTTCTTTAGATGGTGGTGGTCTATGGACAGTTGCAGCGGGTGGAAATGGCAACACCTTACACAGAGGTATTTACGAGCAATTTGTTATCAAAGCACAAACAGGCTATTCGGTAAAAGTCGATTCTTTATTACTGAAAAACTCTTTATACCAAGCTGCTACGGGTAAATTAGCGATTGTGTATTCTAAAACGGGCTTCAAATCGGATTCATCGGATGTTTCGGGAGGTTTACTACCAGACGGAACGCCTATGTTAGCTAGTGCCAATGGAGGCTTTAATACACCTGTTATTTTAGCGTCTGACCCTGCCGCAACGACTACTCTTTTCCAAGTGGCGTTGAAAGGTAGCGATGGTATTCAGTTAGCAGCAGGCGATTCCTTAACCGTTCGTTTATACTTTAGTACAGGTAGTGGTAGCCCAGGAAGATACGCTAAAATCAAAGATTTACAGTTCAAAGGAACAACCAAAGATTTATTGGCTAAACCTCCTGTATTGACGATTACACAATCGTTAAAAGATTTCAGCTCGCTTACTGGACAAGTTTCGGCAGTACAAACATACACGCTCACCGCAGCGAATTTGACCAACGATTTGTCAATTACTGCTCCAACAGGTTTTGAAATTTCAAGTAATGGAACGACTTGGTTGAACTCTAGTTCACCATTAAAAATTACGCCTGTATCGGGTAACATTGCCAGTGCAACGATTTCGGTTAGAGCAGCCGCAAGCATTAGCACAGCAGGTACTTATACTGGAAATATTGTCCACTCTTCTGATGGCCTAGACGCTCAGACGATTGCCGTGAAAGTAGTTACAACCGTTCCTGTACCTGTTTTGAACGTGACGCAAAGCATCAAAGACTTTGCGAATGTTGTGGGACAAACAATTGCAGTACAAACATTCACGGTCGCAGGGGAAAACTTAGGTTCAGATATTACCCTTACAGCACCTGCTAACTACGAATTGTCGTTAAATGGAACAACTTGGTCGGCGGCAACAGCTCCTATCAAGTTAACCGCAACGGCTGGAAAAGTGGCAACGACGACGGTTTCTATTCGTTTGGCATCGCAGGTGGTGGGTACTTATACAGGTAATTTAACGATTGCGGGAACAGGTGTCACAACGGTTTCTGTTCCGTTGACGGGTAAAGTAACCATGCCAACGCTTACCGTTTCGTCCACGTTGACTGATTTTGCAGTGACCTTGGGATTAGCCGTAAGCAAACAAACTTATACCATTTCGGGTAAAGATTTGATTACGGATGTGATTGTTACTCCTCCTACTAATTTTGAAATCTCCCTAGATGGTACATCGTGGGTAGGTTCAACGAGTAGTTTGAAGCTTGCACAAACAGCAGGTGTATTAGCCCAAACAACGATTTCGGTACGCCCTTCGAGTACCGTTGCAGGAACCTATACGGGAGCAATTACACACACGAGCACTGCTGCAACAACGGCAAATGTCACGGTGAAAGCCGTCATCGTAGCCCCCCTAGCAACCGAAAAAGAAATTGATGCTTCTAGTATTGTTATCAGTCCAAATCCAGCACAAACGTCGATTAAAGTGAATCACCCAATTGGGACAGGAACACTTTCTGTAATGGGCGTATCGGGTGTCTCGCTTAAATCTCAAGCGGTAGTAAAAGGAACAGATACGAGTATCATTGATATTTCGACACTGCCAACGGGAATGTATTTACTAGAATACACTAACGAAACTAGCAGAAGTGTGGTGAAGTTTATCAAAAACTAAAAATGGTCTTTATCACAGGACACAACTACAAAAGAGTCTGCCTATACTTGTGGGCAGACTCTTTTTTGATGAAAAAGTTCAAACTTAAACAGTTCAATTATGCAAAAATCAATCATTCTTTTCTTTTTCCTAACGCTTTCTATTTTTATAAAAGCACAAACACCTACCTACGACTTTGTGGTAGCACAAGACGGTTCTGGACAGTTTAAAACAGTACAAGAAGCCATCAATGCCGTGCCTGATTTCCGTAAAAAGACGACAACAATTTTCATTAAGAAAGGCGTTTATAAAGAAAAATTAGTTCTTGCCGAGTCGAAAGCAATGGTTACTTTTATCGGAGAGAGTTATGAAGAAACCATTATTTCTTACGACGATTATAATCAGAAGAAAAACATCTTTGGCGAAGATAAAGGCACCACAGGTTCGGCAGGATTCTTTATTTTTGGAAATGATTTTACCGCAAAAAACCTCACTTTCCAAAATACGGCAGGCCCTGTCGGACAAGCGGTTGCGGTTTGGGTAAAAGGCGATAAAGCAAAATTTGACCATTGCCGTTTTCTCGGTTTTCAAGATACCCTTTATACCTACGGATACGAAAGCCGTCAGTATTATGTAGATTGTTATATCGAAGGCACGGTTGACTTTATCTTTGGTTCATCTACCGCTTTATTTGAACGCTGTACGATTTTTGGTAAAAATAACGGCTACTTCACCGCCGCCTCTACACCTGAAAACAAGAAGTATGGTTACGTTTTCAAAAAATGTAAAATCACAGGTAGTGCCGAAGCAAATACCTTTGCCTTAGGTCGTCCGTGGAGACCTTTTGCCAAAGTCGTTTTTATGGAATGTGAACTAGACAAACAGGTAAAAGCAGAAGGTTGGGATAACTGGGGTAAAGAATCGAACGAAAAAACAAGCTACTACGCCGAATACAAAAATACAGGCGTTGGAAGTAAAACCGATAAACGAGTAACTTGGTCTCATCAATTAAGCGACGAAGAAGCTAAAGCATACAGCAACGAAGCGATTTTGGGTGACTGGAAGCCGTAGGGAATAAAAACGCCTCTGCCCATTTACATGGAACAGAGGCGTTTAACTACCATAAGCTGGCTATCGAAACCTGCTTACTTCTTCAACAAAATATAATCTGTCAAAATACGCTCTGATTCTTTCAAAAACGTATCTTTTTCTTGCTTCTCTTTTTGAGCTTTAATTTTTGCATTCACGATACTAATCGAGTCGGTAGGCATAACGGCTTTCGATTTCTCTTCTGCTGCCTCCGTATTTTCGATGGTACCGTCTTCTAGTACATCAACGGTGTTTTTCTTTTTTTGCTCATCAATCTCCTTACGACGTTTGTCTTCTTTCAAGGAAATTGTCTTTTTCTCTTTCGCTTTTTTCCAGCGTTCTAAGTCCAATACCATTTTCTTTAAGTCCACATCCGATTTCAAGCGATCTTGATATTTAACACGTAGCTTATTGACAATCGCTTCGTTCATGTCTGGATACACCGAGAATCTACTCGAAGGAATCATATCCCAAGGTAAAGCACTTGGTTGCGAGCTTTCACCGTATTCTTTTGCCGAGAAAGCAGAAGGTAATTCAATGTCAGGAGTTACACCTTTGTGTTGGGTACTGCTACCTGTAATACGATAGAATTTCTCCATCGTGATTTTCAATTGTCCTACATTTTCTGGTTCATTTTTCAAGAAACGATTTAATTCAACCAAGCTCTGAACTGTCCCTTTTCCATAAGTCTGCTCACCGATAATTACCCCACGCTTGTAATCTTGAATCGCAGC
>JALRIJ010000204.1 GCA_023255485.1 Flectobacillus sp. | reverse complement strand
GAAATTGATGCTAAAGTTGCCAAAGCTTATTACGATGTTTTTGAAGGGCCAAGTCGGGTATATTTTACCGTTGGCGATACAATGGCTTATGTATCAGACGTAAAAAACCATGATGCCCGCACGGAAGGGCTTTCGTATGGAATGATGATTGCCGTTCAGTTGGATAAAAAAGAGGTTTTTGATAAAATTTGGCGTTGGTCAAAAAAATACCTTCAACACCAAAGCGGGCCACGTGAAGGCTATTTTGCATGGAGTATCAATCCCGAAACCATGAAGAAAAACTCTGAAGGTTCGGCTTCTGATGGTGAATTGTATTATGTCACCAGTTTACTATTTGCTTCCAACAAGTGGGGCAATCATACGGGTATCAATTACTACAACGAAGCTCGTAGAATATTGGATGCTGCATGGAAAAAAGATGGTACAGGAAAAATTTACAACCTTATCAATACCGACTACAAGCAAATTACCTTTGTCCCAGAGGGAGATGCCTACAAGTGGACAGACCCATCTTATCACTTACCTGCTTTTTATGAAGTATGGGCATTATATGCCAAAGATGGTCACGAAGCATTTTATAAAGAATGTGCCGATACTTCTCGTGTTTTCTTACACAGAGCTTGCCATCCTGTAACAGGACTCAATTCAGATTATACCGAATTTAGTGGAGTTCCTCATCCAACTCGTTGGATGCCGCCAGGATTTCGCTACGACTCATGGCGTGTACCAATGAACATTGCCATGGATTATACGTGGTTTGGTAAAGACAAAACTTGGCAAGAAGGTTATGCCCAAAGATTCCAAAATTTCCTTCGTTCAAAAGGGATGGACAGCTACGACGACCAGTTTAATTTAGATGGAACAAAACCTGATTTTATTTTACAGGCAGGAAGTGTACCAAAACTTAGACATTCCATCGGTTTGGTTTCTACGGCTGCCACGGCATCGCTTGTCAACAAAGATAAAAATAAGGTAGATTTTGTAAAAGCCGTTTGGAATGCCAAATTAGAACCTTACGAAGATGGCTATTTCGACCCCTATTATGACGGACTCATGTACTTGTTTAGTTTAATGCACCTCAGCGGCAAGTACCAAATTATAAAACCTCAGTAATCCCCTTCCAAATACTTTAATTTATCAAAGAAAAAGTTGCTAATATTATATATTATCTTTAATTTTACCAACATAACCTCTCCTAGAGAGGTTATGACTCTCTCTCTGGTTGTTTACTCTTTATTTTAAAATGTGTTACCTTGACACAACCCGCTATATGGGAATTTTATAGGAGGAATAGTTTAATGTAACTATTAAATTATTTCCCGTGAATGCCTGTGGCCAATCTGTTCTGTACATTTTTTTTGCACTAAGTGTTCTATTGTGTTATAGTTTATCTCTAAAACAAAACATACTGCGTATGATTAAAAAAAGCTGTGAAGTAATGAAGTAATTACATTTATCAACTTCATAAAATACTGTTAGGACAACACATGAATTTTCCAGAGAGAGCTAAATTTATTGTTAGTAGTTTTAATAGATCCTATTTTCATTGTAGCAATACTGAAAAGTACTAATTCATAAGACACATATTAGATGATATTGACCGATAATTTCTACAAAATTGTAGGCATCTCTTCTTTTCTGTTCGAAAAACTCAATTACATTATAATAAAATGATTTACTGGAGTAAGTCATTTTATTTTCGATATAGTGTTCTATGGTGTTATAGGTAAGTGTTCTACAATGTTATAGAAGTTTGAAAAATATTATTGCCAATTATCTCTTCAGTAAGAATAGAATGAAAATGACCAGAGAGATTCATTTTTTAAGAGAAGAGATTTTGGATGTTAGTACATTTTTAAATCGTAGATACTTATCGAATAGTAAATATTACATTTTAAATACTTTATGTTCTTGAATGGTTTCAATTAGAATTATTCAAGAGGTGGATTTCTTTTGTCTTTTCAAAAAAGATATAGGATGAAAGGTATACTTATTCCCCTACCATAGAGTTGACATTTTGTTGTAGAGCCGAGTGCTAAAGCTAGGCAAATGTTTTGCGTGAACCTTTTCAATTCAATCTTAAATTTCACATTTTGTAATATGAAAAAACAAATCTTGTTTCTTTTGGGTTTTTTACTTTGCTGTTCATTTGCAAAAGCCCAAAAAAATATTTCGGGAAAAGTATCAGGTGATGATGGTAACCCGATTCCGGGTGTAAGTGTACGTGTGAAAAAATCGCAAACGGGAATTATAACAGATGCTAATGGAAATTTTAATCTAAAAGCTTCAGCCGATGATATTCTTACATTTAGTTCAGTTGGTTTTTTAAACCAAGAAACAAAAGTAGGTAACCGCAGTATTATAAATGTTGTACTTGCTACAAATGTAAGTGCTTTAGAAGAAGTTGTTGTCATGGGCTATGGTACTCAAAAAAGGTCTTCAGTAACTGCTGCGGTAGCCTCGGTTGGGTCAAAAGAGTTAACGGCACTTCCTGTTCCAAGTATCGAAGGAGCCTTACAAGGCCGTGTATCGGGTGTACAAGTAACTAGTAACGGTTCACCGGGAGTTGCACCCGTGGTTAGAATTCGTGGGGTTGGCTCTATCAACTATGCCGCCAATCCATTATATGTTATTGATGGTTACCCAGTTGGCAATTTGAACGATATAGACATGAAAGATGTAGAATCGTTAGAAGTACTCAAAGATGCTAGTGCTGCAGCAATTTATGGTTCGAGAGCGGCAAATGGGGTAATCATAATCACCACCAAAAAGGGAACAAAAGATGGTAAGTTACACATCAACGTAGAAACGTATTATGCGTCACAAAGCCCATGGAAAAAATTAACACCGCTCAATACGCAACAATACTTGCAGTATGGTAAAACGTTATTATCAGCAGCTGGAGCGGCCTTTCCTGACCGTTGGAGCCAAATGAATAATGAGACGTACCCGGGTTCAGGTGTTACTTTTGCAAATACAAATACAGACTGGCAAGACCACTTATTCCAAACAGGAGGTTTATCAAACACCACTGCTACTATCACGGGTGGGAATGCTACTTCTCGCTTTTTAACGTCATTGGGTTACTTCAAACAAGATGGTATTTATGTAGGAACTAACTATGAAAGAGGTAATATTCGTCTCAATTCAGATCATAGCATTGGTAAATATGTTACGATTGGGCAAACACTCACAATTGCTATGGGGAGTAGGCTAGAAGATAATGCTAACCCTACGGGTCAACGTACAGCTCTGGCAAACGTTATTAAAAATTTACCATATACGCCCGTATACAACCCAACAGAAATCGGAGGCTACTATGGTACAACTAACGCAGATGGCTCTGACCCAGTGAACCCATTAATCGCTGCTGTATTAAACAGAACTCAAAACCGTAATACAAGACTATTGGGCTCTATTTTTGCTGAAATTAAATTTACAGACTATTTAAAGTATAAGTTTTCAGTAGGTTTAGATTATAATAACTCAAGACGTTTAGGTCGTACACCAATCTATACGGCTGGACAAGCGGGTTATCCATTCAATAGTATTTCTGATACAAGAGGGGAATTTATCGGTACGCTTTATACGAACCAACTTTCGTTTGACAAAACATTCAAAAAGCATTCAATTAATGCGATTGTTGTAGCTGAACAGCAATTTGGTACAGACGAAAGGATCACAGCTGCAGGTAATTATACGACAAATACCTTCACTATTGTTACTCCAAACGTAACAAGTCCAGCTGTAGGTGGTGAAAAAAGCGAAACGACACTTTTATCATATTTAGGACGTGTAAACTACGACTATGCAGGTAAGTACTTGCTAAGTGCTTCTATTCGTAGAGATGGTTCTTCTTTGTTTGCTCCAGGTAAAAAATGGGGAACATTCCCAGCAGCTTCGATTGGTTGGAGAATCAGCGAAGAGGCTTTCATGAAAGATATTCCTGCTATTAATGAATTGAAAGTAAGAGCAAGTTATGGTCTAGTAGGTAATACAAGTGGATTACCAAACTACGCTTGGCAGTCTCTAGTAGGTGCGGCTACAAACTATGTTTTTGCAAATGGTGCAACACCTGGTTTATCAACTAATCAGCTTGGAAACGCAGAATTAGGATGGGAAACAACAAAAATGTCAGATATCGGACTTGATTTAGGCTTACTTAAAAATAAAGTTACGGTGTCGGCCGATTACTATATCCGTGAAACCTCTGATAATAGTTTGATTCTTGCTAGACCTTTAGCTTCATCACTTGGTTATTCAAACAATACCATTGCTAACTTTGGCGGAATGAAAAACACAGGTTTAGATTTACAAGTCAACTATAACCATAGTGAAGGAGATTTCAAATGGAAAGTTGGAGGTAACTTGGGTATCGTGCGTAATACAGTAACATCTTTAGAAGCACCAATTTTCGCAGGTGGTCATGCAGAAACAGGTGCAAACGTTACTAAAACAGAAGTAGGTATGCCTGTTCAGTATCTATATGGCTATGTGGTTGATAAAATTTATCAAACCCAAGGTGAAATTGATGCAGATGACGCTCAAGCAAAAAACAAAAAATGGGATAGTTATCAAGGAGGAAAGGCTGCTCCTGGAGATATTCGTTTCAAAGATTTAAATGGTGATGGCAAAATCGATGATTCAGACCGTACTATGATTGGAAATACACTTCCTGACTTTACTTACGGTATTAACTTTGATGCTAACTATAAGAACTTTGACTTTACGTTGTTTTTACAAGGAGTACAAGGAAATGACATTTATAACAACCTAAAAACGCAAACACAAGGGATGGTTCGTTTATTTGGTGCTACTACTGATGTGTTGAATGCTTGGACACCACAAAATACGAACACGAATATTCCAAGAGCAATCAGTGGTGACCCTAATGGAAATACGACTCGTCCGTCTGACAGATGGATTGAAAAAGGATCATTTATGCGTGTGAAAAACATAAGTTTAGGTTATAATGTCCCTGCAAGTATTCTGAAAACTTTTGCAGGTGGTACACTTACAAAAGTAAGAGTTTATGTATCAGCTCAAAACTTATTGACTTTCACAAATTACAGTGGTTATGACCCTGAAATTGGTTCTCGTGATAACGCTCAATTAGTATACGGTATAGACAACGGACAATATCCACAAGCCCGTACTTTAATGGCTGGTCTTCAATTAGGTTTTTAATAGTTATCCCTTAATTTTTTTTCTTGAAACCTCTGTTTTTCAAGAAAATGAAAATAAATAGCACATGAAAAAAAGTTTTATATTTATAGGTGTATTATCGCTTGGAATTGCTCTCGGATGCAACGAAGAGTTAGATAAAACAAATCCAGGAGCTTTTACTACTGATAGTTATTTTTCAAATACAGTAGAATTAGAGTCGGGGGTTAATGCAGTGTATGGGCTACTGACGGGCTCAAACCTTTTTGGAAGAGAGTATTTTTTTACGAATGATTTAAGAACCGATGATTTTGCCACAGGTGGCGGACAATTGGAAGCTCCAAGAGCCCAACTCCTCACGGGGGTTCATCAGCCTACTAACTCTGTTATGGGTTCTTTGTGGACAGGTTTGTTTCGTATGATTCACCGTGCGAATGTGGTAATTGATGCGAAAGATAATTTTAAAACGCTTAATGCCGCAGACGAAACCAAGAAAAAAAGAATCGTTGCAGAAGCGAAATTCCTAAGAGCAATGGCCTATTATG
>JALRIJ010000203.1 GCA_023255485.1 Flectobacillus sp. | reverse complement strand
CACAAAGAAAAAAACTCTGTGAAACTCTCTGTGGCGACCGTCGCTACGGTAAAATAGTATCAATTTAATAATTCTTTATACTTAGTGTATTAAATCCAAAATTCATCATTCAAAATTTTGCATTATCACTTACTATCTGTTTTTCAAATACCAATCTCTAAAACTTTCTTTTGGAGGAGTTGGCATATCTCGCTGTTTGTACCACGGATTGAGTGGGTTGTTTACCGAGAAAGGAGCAATGCTCATTAATAATCGACCAATTTTTCCTCCGTTTTGGTAAATCGACGGGTTCGATAATACCAAGGTCATTCCTTTCATGCTTAATTTTTTACCAATGGTTGCATGACCTTCTTTTACCAGTACTTGTCGCCATTTGTATAACTGATCATGAATATCAATTTTTACAGGACAGACATTGGAACAAGAACCGCAAAGAGTAGAGGCAAAAGGTAAATCTGCATTTTTAGCCATGTCCAAATTCGGTGCTAAAATCGAACCGATTGGCCCTGCCACGGCATTGTGATAACTGTGTCCGCCACTTCTACGATAAACAGGGCAAGTATTCATACAAGCCGCACAACGGATACACTTCAAAGAGTTTCTGAAATCAGCTCTTCCTAATTGCGTAGAACGCCCATTGTCCACAATGACAAGGTGCATTTCTTGGTTCGGGCGAGGTTTCTTGAAATGACTCGAATACGTCGTAATCGGTTGTCCTGTAGCACTTCTTGCCAAAAGGCGTAAGAAAACGCTCAGGTGTTCACGCTTAGGAATGATTTTTTCAAAACCCATACACGCAATATGTACGTCTGCAAGGTGAGCACCCATGTCGGCGTTTCCTTCGTTGGTACATACGACAAATTCCCCCGTTTCGGCTACGGCAAAGTTAACGCCTGTCAGTGCCGCACGACGAGTTACAAAGGTTTCTCTTAAATGCTGACGAGCAGCTTCGGTTAGGTACTGAGGGTCTTTATTGCCTTTTTCTGTTCCTAAATGAATATGAAAGGTTTCGCCTACGTCTTCTTTTTTCAAGTGAATGGCAGGCAATACAATATGACTTGGTGGTTCTTGACGTAACTGTACAATGCGTTCTCCTAAGTCGGTATCAATTACTTCGATACCTCGTTTGGCTAAATAATCATTCAAATGGCATTCTTCCGTAAGCATCGACTTACTTTTTACCATTCTATCAATTTTATGTTTTGCCAAAATGGAGTGAACAATTTGATTGTGTTCTTCGCCATCTGCTGCCCAGTGTACAGTAATGCCATTTGCTTGAGCATTAGCCTCAAACTCAAGTAAATAGTCGTGCATATTAGAAAGCACGTTGTTTTTGATAGAAGAAGCCGTTTCTCTCAATAATTCCCAATCAGGAATTGCGTGAGCTGCTTTATCTCTTTTACTACGAACAAACCAGAGGGTTTGGTCATGCCAATCTACTCGGTCTTCGTCACGATTAAAGACTTCTGATAATTCCGAGTGACTTTTTGATTGTATATCATTCATGGGAAATTCGAGTTTTGAATGTTGAATCAGTCAGTAATAGGACAAAATAACTAGGGGTAAAAACCTATAAGGTTTAGTTAAATAATTCCTTGTAAGTACTTGTTGATAAATAGTTTATGACATTTTTGTCTAAAAATATAGTATAAGCCATTAGGTAATAGCGACTTATTGAAACCTTTGAACATTAAACTTTAAACTGCCAACTACTTTCTTACCTCGCTAATTAAATGCTACTATTCAAGATTTCTGCAATATGGATAACCTTTAGCGGAGAATTTTGGCGTTTCAAAATACCTTCTAAGTGCATTAAGCAAGAGGTATCACCACCTGTAATATATTCTACGCCGTTTTTCGTATGGTCATGTACACGGTCTTTCCCCATTTTTACAGAAATTGCTTCTTCGGTAACGCAGAATGTACCACCAAAACCACAACATTCATCTCTACGATCTAGTGTGATTAGCTCTAGGCCTTTAATTCCTTTCAATAGTTGTTCGGGCTTCGAGAAATGGGGAGCATTTAACTCACTCATTTGCGAGATTTTTAAGCCTCTTTGTCCGTGACAACTCTGGTGAATCCCTACTTTATGTGGGAAAGATGCTTCAATATTATCTACTTTCAGAACATCCGTTATGAATTCCACCAACTCATAAACTCGTCCACGGATTTGCTTTGCTGTTCCTTCTGCTTTGGCATTTTCGCCGTGAAGATGCTCTTTGATGTGTAAGGTACAACTTCCAGAAGGGCTTACGATATAGTCTAAGCCTTCAAAATTTTCAATGAACAAATTGTTACAACCTTGGGTCAAATGCTCAAAGCCAGAGTTTGCCATTGGTTGTCCACAACAAGTTTGTTTTAAAGGAAAATGAACCTCACAACCCAATTTTTCTAAAATCTGCAAGGTGGCAACGCCTACTTGAGGATAAAATTGGTCGATATAACAAGGAATAAATAAGCCTACTTTCATCTGATATGTGTTCAGTTATTTTTATAAGGAATTAGTTAATGAAGTACACTGATAGGCATTGAGTTTACAAAGGCACGGAGGCACAAAGACCTACCTATCAGTGAAATACGAAATCTTCGTCGCTTCAGTATATAAGATTAAGCTGTATAGATTTTATACGAACTGCTTAATAATCAGCATATTTAATCCAACATTCAAAATCATTTACCACTCGTATAGTATCTCAAATCAATTAAATCTGTTGGAAGCGGTTTGCTGTTCCAGTGTCTATGAATCGCCAAGGCTGCCCCTAATGAACTTGCTTGTGCCATGGAAGCCGCATAGACTTCTACCTCTGGGAAAGCAATAGCGAGGAGGTTCATAAAAATTGGATTTTTACTAAACCCTCCGTCAACAAACAGTTTTTTAACAGGCGAATTATGCACGACTAATTCCGTAGAAACTAACTGTTGAGAAACAATATCCAGCATTAACTGGTGATACGCTTCTTCGTAGTTTTCCAATTCAGATAAGTCTCTGTCTTTAAAAGGAGAGTTTTTAAGCAAAATATACTTATCCTTTCCTTCAGAAGGGGTAATTTCTACCTCTTTATTTTTAAGTTTTGCAATAGTGTCGGCATTATAAGCTACGGTTTTGTAGTAATCTTCTGGCGTGCCGAAATGGGCTGCAATGCGTTTTGTTTGTATTTCGTGTTCATAACCTGCAAATAAGCGAGAGGCTTTTACAGGTTTTTGTTGGAACGATAAGAAACACAAACAATCGTATTGTAGTTCTTCAAAAGTCAGCGGTGTTTCGTTGAAAGGGTTCAAGGTAATGCACCAAGTACCCGTCGAAATCAAAACGAATGGATCAACCGTAAAGTTTATTAAATATGGAATTAAGGCAGAAGAACTGTCGTGTAAGCCAATGCCTACTTGAATTTCTTGGTTGTTGATGTTGGTTCTAATCGCTTGGTCTGCATAGAAGATAGTGGGTAACTTACTCTCTATACGTTCTTCGGTTGTCCAAGCATGATATTTTTGTGTTCTAAAATCCCAGAGGTTGGTATGACATCCAATACTGGTGATGTCGGTATGAAACTGCCCTGTGATAATTGAATGGAGGTATTGAGGTAAATGCAAGCAATGAACGATTTTCTCGAATAATTCAGGCTTTTCATATTTGATACGATAAATCTGCATTCCCGAATTGAGATTGCCTAATACGGGCGATGCAGTACGAACGGCAAAGGTTTCTTCGCCTCCGTAAGTATCATAAAATTGCTTTTTTAAGTCCTCGTTATAAGGTTTTAAGTAGTTATAAAGGGGAGCAAGCGGTTTACCGTCTGCATCTACATACACGAAACTAGCTCCATACGTTGAGAAATTCAGCCCTTTAACATCAAATTCTGGAAGAGCCAAGACTTCATTCCATGTGTTTTTTACCCAAGAAGTTAATAACTCAAGGTTTTCACAAAGATCACCGTCTTCGTCGATGGTTTCGTCGAATTGGGTTGTTTTTTCCCATACAATTTGATATTGTTCATTGAATAGAAACAGTTTTTTATTGGTCTTTCCGATGTCAAATATAGCGATGACTTTTTCAACATTCATTACTTCTGAAATTATGGATTTTGAATTTGTGTGTGGAGAGGAGGGAGAGGTCGATGGAATGATAACTATTAAATTTTGGATGTTGAGTTTTGAATTTTGGATGAGTAAAAGCTCAACATCCAAAATTCAAAATTCAACATCCAATATCCAATTAAAGTCCTGTTGAAATTGCTTTCAAACCTCTTTCTTTGATTAGGTTTTCTCTAACCTTCAAGTTTCTGAACAAGCCAAGTGGGCTCAATGCACCACCTGCACGTAAACGAGCTTCAGCTACTAATGCACGTACATCTGTACGGAACGCATTTTGTAAAATCTCTTGAGCTGTTACTACGTCGTTATTGTTTTGAGCTTCTTCTAAAGCAACACGGTCAACCGATAATGCTTGAGCGTAAGCCATCATAATGCCTTCTACCGACTGTAACAAATCTTCTAATGGATCTTTTACGTTGTGAGACGCATCAATCATCCAACCTAAGTCGCTTGCATGGTTCATACCTCTTGCATCCATACCTTCTACTAATTCGTTGAAAATCAAGAATAATTGATAAGGTTTTAATGCACCAGCCGTTAAATCGTCATCACCGTATTTAGAATCGTTGAAGTGGAAACCACCTAATTTACCGTCCATTAACAATAACGAAACAATTTGTTCGATGTTGGCATTTGGTAAATGGTGACCTAAATCCACTAACGTAAATGCTTTTTCGCCTAATTTCTGCACATACGAGTACGACTGTCCCCAGTCTGCAACTGTTGTAGAATAGAAGTTAGGTTCAGCACATTTATATTCTAAGAACAATTTCCAGTCAGCAGGTAATGCTGCATAGATTTCTTCTAAACTTTCTAAGGTATTTTGGTAAGCTTTACGGAAGTTTAATTGACCAGGGAAGCAAGAGCCATCTGATAACCAAACTGTTAACGACTTAGATCCTAATTCGATACCTTGCTTGATAACTTCGATATTATGTTCGATTGCTTGCTTACGAATGGCTTTGTTGACATTTTGTAACGAACCGAATTTATAAGAGAATTCTTGGTCTGCCTGATCTTGGAAGGTATTTGAGTTTACCGCATCAAATTTTAGACCGTGTTGAGCCGCCAAATCTTTGATTGATTGTGGATTCGCCGCAATATCCCAAGGAATATGCAATGAAATTGCTCCAGATGATTGGTTTAGAGCGTGTAATAAACCAACGTCTTCAATTTTTTCTTCAATAGAACGAGGTTCACCACCACCTGGGAAACGACCGAAACGAGTACCACCCGTTCCTAATGCCCAAGAAGGAATAGCAATTTGGAAGTCAATCAATTTTTGGATGATCGCTTCGCTGTTAGCGATTTCGCTAGTGATGTATGATAACTTACGTTGATGACCTGCAAGGTTATCTTCGTTATATTGAGCTATTTGATTCTTATCGAGTTGCATGATTTGGATAATTGAAACTAATGAATAATCCTTGTTAACTGGGTCAACGGGTTTTAACCCCTTGTACCCCTTTAGTTAAAATGAAATACTTCTTTGAGTGATACACTCACAGGAGAGTTATCAGGATTAGCATCCATGATATCGCCCATGTATTTCCACCATTTTTGCATGACAGCGTGTTGTGGTAATTCATCCAATCTACTTGGGTCTTCGATTTTCAATACCCCAAAGAGAGCG
>JALRIJ010000202.1 GCA_023255485.1 Flectobacillus sp. | reverse complement strand
CTTATTTACGTTCCGATACTACTATTTATATCGCTTGAACCTAAACCTTTTAGGCTACTAAACTCAAAAATACTAGTCTTCCTAGGCGAAATTAGCTATGGAATTTATATCTATCAATATCCTATTTACTTATTTACTCCAGCCATTCTACGGAGACTTGGTTTAGAGATGAGTTTTGGAGGATACCTCCTCATTTTATTAACTTTTTGTACCCTTAACTATTGGTTTATAGAAACCCGACTCAGAAAATTATTGTTACAATGAACACGCATTTATTCTAATAACTATTTATAGATAACTTCTCTTTTGACTCCACAAAAACAATTATACCACATAACACAATATAAAAGTACGCATTTTCCTCTCTTATAATGCTTTTTCTTTCAGTAATATCATGCATACTAACGGTTGTTGTATATGTAACTCAAAGTTGCTATATTTGGAGAGTTTATCTCTCTATTATTTTTCATACTTAAAACCATTTGCATGTATATTCTCGGAATTTCCGCATTTTATCATGACTCTGCCGCTTGCCTTATTGAAAATGGAACAATCATCGCAGCAGCCCAAGAAGAACGTTTTACCCGTAAAAAACATGACCCCAACTTCCCTATTAATGCCATCAATTTTTGCTTAGAATATGGAGGAATCGACATCAATCAGCTTGATGCCGTTGTCTTTTACGATAAACCCCTACTAAAATTTGAACGACTCCTCGAAACGTATTATGCTTTTGTCCCCAAGGGAGTCAGGTCGTTTATTACGTCCATGCCTGTTTGGATTAAAGAGAAGATGTTCCTCAAACGCATCATCAAAGAAGAATTAGAAAGTATTGGTTTTGATGCAAAGAAGTCAGCAGCGAAAATGCTATTCCCTGAACATCACCTTTCTCATGCAGCTAGTGCCTATTATCCATCACCTTACGATAAAGCTGCTATTTTGACCATCGATGGAGTTGGAGAATGGGCTACAGCATCTATCTGTTTGGGCGAAGGAAAGGACATTAGCATTCTGAAAGAACTTCGTTTTCCGCATTCCTTAGGGCTATTGTATTCTGCGTTTACGTACTTTTTAGGCTTCCGAGTAAACTCAGGCGAATATAAACTAATGGGACTTGCCCCTTATGGAAACCCTGATTCGCCAGAAGTAACCAAATACATTGACCTCATTAAGAAGCATTTAGTAAGTATCAAAGAAGATGGTTCTATCTGGCTTGATCAAGATTATTTTGACTATGCTACAGGCTTAAAAATGGTCAATGAAAGCAAATGGGAAGCCTTATTTGAGATGAAAACCCGCAAGCCTGAAGATGCGTTGGAAACTCATCATTGTAATTTGGGACTAGCGATTCAGATTTTAACAGAAGAAGTAGTTGTGATGATGGCGAAAGAAGCCAAACGCCTTACAGGTGCTTCATACCTTTGTTTGGCTGGTGGTGTCGCATTGAACTGCGTGTCTAATGGGAAACTACAAAAATCAGGTGTCTTTGACGATATATTTATCCAACCCGCAGCAGGTGATGCTGGTGGAGCATTAGGGGCTGCATTGGCTGCTCACTATATCTACTATGCCAAAGAGCGTGTGGTTGATTACAAGACTGATGCAATGAGTGGGTCGTATTTAGGATCAACATTCTCGGATTTAGACGTTGAACTGGTTGCTAAAAAATACAAAGCGGTTTATCATAAATTTGACAATTTTGAGGAATTAGCCGAAAAAACAGCGGCTTTACTTGCCTCAGAAAACGTAGTAGGTTGGGTACAAGGAAGAATGGAGTTTGGCCCTAGGGCATTGGGAGGAAGAAGTATTTTGGGCGATCCTCGTAGCGAAGCCATGCAGAAAAAATTAAACCTCAAAATCAAATACCGGGAATCATTCAGACCATTTGCTCCTTCGGTAATGGAAGAGTGTGTTGGCGATTACTTTGAATACGAAGGACGTTCGCCTTATATGCTATTGGTACATCCTGTAAAAGAAGCTATTCGGAAATCGTTACCCGCAGATTATGCTAATTTTGATTTGAGAAACAAACTCTATCATGTTCGTTCTGAATTGCCATCAATTACCCATATTGATTTCTCTGCAAGAATTCAGACCGTTCAAAAAGATACCAACCCACGTTATTGGACTTTGATTAATGCCTTTAAAAAACTGACAGGCTATGGAGTAGTAGTTAATACGAGCTTTAATGTTAGAGGCGAGCCTATCGTATGTACTCCAAATGACTCCTACCGTTGTTTTATGCGTACCGAAATGGACTATCTCGTAGTAGGTAATTACCTTTTCAGTAAAGTAGAACAACCGGAATGGCAAGAAAAAGACAATTGGCAAGAGGAATTTGTCTTAGATTAAGAGGTAATTCTATCATAGGCCAACCAACAAATAGCAATATCTATCAAAACATAAAACGAATTTTAAAATGGATTTTATTAAAGACTTATTCTCCTTTATGACGGAGAGAAAAAAATGGTGGTTAATGCCCATTATTCTAATCTTACTAGTAATAGGTATTCTTGTTGTAATCGGTGGGGGTTCTGCTATTGCACCGTTCATCTATACGTTATTCTAGTAAAAGTTAATGAGTTCAAAAGTGTAGGAAAAGTTTAGACACTATCGAGTTTGCAGAAGTCAATTTCATGGAAATAATACAAATTTTCGACTTCCGACAAGTCTAATAAACTTATCCTACACCCCAATCAAACGCTAAAAATATGAAAAATGAAAAAGTAAAAGCACTCGAAGCCCAACTAGCGATTGTGGTTGGTTTTGGTTTGATTGCCTATTACTCAAAAAATACCTACTTCTTACAAGGAGTGCTTTTCCTTGGTCTAGCATTTTTATTATTTCCCTCATTGGGAAATTTGGTTGCTAAAGGCTGGTTCAAGCTGGCAGAGCTAATTGGAGGTGTGATGTCTAAAGTCCTGCTTTCGATTGTCTTTTTTGTATTTTTGTTACCTATTGCTAGTTTAGCGAAATTATTTAGTCGTAACTTATTAGGTTTAAAAGACCCTGGAACATCCAATTATACCGAACGAAATCAAAAATACAGCAGTAAAGATTTAGAGCATATTTGGTAGGTAAGTGACAATGTTAAATTTTGAATGATGAATTTTGGATTTAACATATTATACACATTCAACAAAAAAATCCCGCAGAAATCACTTCCTGCGGGATTTTTCGTATGCGAGTCTTATTTTATTTCTTTAATCCTTTTACAAACGTTTCGGCGATAATTTTATGAGCCATCGGGTTTGGATGATTATCGTAAATAGTCGAATCGGTTGGACTATTTTTCCCCCAATGAACATACTTTGAATAATTTTCATTCGTCTTAATTCCTGCTCTCAGTACTGAATCGGCATCAATGAAAGGAACTTCTTTCGCAAGAGATGGCAATGAAGAAACAAATCGTTTTCTGTCATAGTGATTCGCCATTCGCTCTTCATCCGTGTAGCCAAAACCACCAATATTGATCACAACCATTTTAACTCCATTGTCCTTACAAAGTTTATGAATTCGCTGATACACGTATTGTTCTATTTTCTTATTATCAGGTTCAGAACTTGGTACAATTCCTAAACGCATTCCCAAGAAGAAGCCTTGCTTTTTCCATGTATCTACTAACATCGGTATTCCCACCTTAAAAAAGAACGAGACTTTATCGGAAAACGAAACAGGGCTCGTTTTGAACAGTCTATTCGTAGGATTATACAAGGATGAACGGAAGTACGGAAGGTGTAAGGTCAATTCTTGCTTATCATTTCCTGTAAAAAAAGGATACGGCATTTCTCCATAAATTGTCGGATAAAACATAAATCTTGCTCTATCTGCCAACCAAGGCGAATACTGTACCGATAATACTTTAGGATGATATTTTACAATATTTCTTTCTGCTAAAATCAACATCTGAGCCAATCCATAAGCATCAACTCCACAGTTAAGTGGCTCATAGTGTAAGCTATCTGCCACCAAAGACGAATAATTTTGCTCTGCTAATACATAGTCTCCCCATGTAAATGAACAACCCAAAAACATCATTAAGCTATCTCGCTTTTCCTTCGTACTTTTCGTTGAGACACGGTACCCTGCGGCATCAAGCTTTATGGGTACTTCGATAGTTGAATTAGAAAGAGCAAAAACAGTCTTGCCATCCCCATTGGGAACGCCACGATGTCCAAGCGTATCATCTACCATAAAAACATTCCCTAGTACTCCTGTATTTTTCTTGTAGTAACCATACAGTTTATCAACTGCCCTAAAGCTTCGATACGTTTCTTTGATTAAAAAGAATGTAAGCAATAATCCAATCACGAAGCCAACGGTAGGAATTGCTTTTTTAAAGGTACTTCCATCCCACCACTTTTTGTAGGTTATTGAAAGAAAAAAGAGTAGAGCGATTAACATTCCCAAGGCATCACAGAGTAACTCAACCCAAATCGACTCAAGACGGATTCGTCTAAATATCGAATGCCCTAAAAGCCATTCAACAGCACTGGGGAGTTGATAAAGAGTGACAATAAGTAATAGAATGATGGAGGTAAACTTTAGATTTTTCATGAATAGTGTTTAATCGATTTTTATGAGAACTTTATATGTTTATCTAGTTAGTGGTACCAGTACTTTAAAAAACCTATTTATTAGTTGTCTAGGATGAATACAAAATTACAACAGAATTTTATTTTCTAGCTCGAAAAACATTAAATTTATACTATTCCAAGACAAGTTTGGAGTCGGATTTGTATAAAAGAGACCTCTATCTTTGAGTTGAGTACATGCTGATTTAGAGAAGGTTGAAACCAACCAAAAATGGCGAGAGATAATTCCCCCGCCATTATAGCACTATATCGATTAAACCTGAATCTTTTGAAGTATTACACAGTGCCTTCTACTCGCTTTGATGCATCTATTTTGAACCAAAGCAATCCTCCAATAATCACGAGAATTCCAATCAGTTGAACGGGTAAATTATAACTTCCCGTAGCATGAAGAATATATCCAAAGGCTGTTGCCATGATGGCTGATCCTAATTGCCCTGCCAGTCCCATAGTACCAGAAATTGAACCTGCGTGTTCGCCACCAATATCAGTTGCAACAGCCCAAGCAACAGGAAGCGTAAAGTCTTTAAAGGCTAAGCCGAGCGATAACATAATAATTGCATAGGTATTATCTTGAATAAGTGACCCTAGAATCATACAAATACCTGCCATCACTAAACCAAGCATACCCACATAACGGCGACCTAACTTTACCCCGATACGTTTGGTTAAATAATCCGTTGAAAAACCGCCTATCAGACAGCCAACTGCACCAAATACAAAAGGTAAAGAGACCATCCAACCTAATTCGGCTTTGGCAATCCCTCGCCCATTTTGTAAGTATTTAGGCATCCAAGACATATAAAAATAAGCTCCATATAACAAGAAATGGTACATTCCCATCAAAGCCCATAAGTTGCCATCTTTCAAAACTGCCTTCCATGATAACAAGGCATGAGCCGTTGACTTTAACGTTCGTCCACCCTCAATTTCCTGAATTTCGCTTGCGGAAATTCCTTTCATATCTTTCGGTTCGTCTCTGAACCAGATATACCAGCCCAAAGCCCATACAAGACCTAGCCCTCCAAAAATATAGAAGACCGGTCTCCAACCAAATTCTTCTGCGAGGTATAGCGACAAAAAGGGAGCTAATGCACCTCCTAAACGGCTTCCCATCCAAACAACAGACTGCA
>JALRIJ010000201.1 GCA_023255485.1 Flectobacillus sp. | reverse complement strand
ATACGAGTGCATATATCGACAAAGACACAAAGTTAGACAGTCTGCGTTCGGATACTTGGCGACAACAACAGTGGTTGATGGGCTTTCGTTTACCCTTTAATTTAACCCATTCAAAGTATCGAGAAACGCTTTCGCTTAGTACACATTTAACCATCAATCAGGTTGAAGGCTATGATTTAGGGGTTCGCACGAGTGCATCTTCGGGGATTAATGGCAATGTAAACTCCATGATTTATGGACTTAGTTATAGCCGTTTATTGAAAAGGGCTGTGCGGGATATTGCTCCGAAGTGGGGACAGTCACTGAGTTTATATCATCGTCAGTCTTTCAACTCAGTGCTTAATGGAGGTATCACGAGCATACAAGGAGTATTATTCTTCCCAGGTTTAATGCGTCATCATAGTTTTAGAGTTAGAGGAGGGTATCAGCATCAAGTAGGCTTAAAAACGGCAGAAGGGGCTGTAAGTCCAACGTTTTATTCCTTCGCTAGTACGTTGGCATTACCGAGAGGTTATGGCTATCAGAATGTTGAAAATCTATGGACAGCTACTGCCGAATATAGTTTGCCACTGGCTACTCCCGATTGGACATGGGGGCGTTGGGTTTACGTGAAACGTATCAAAACAACTTTTTTTGCTGATTTAGGACAGGGAGAAACGTATTATGCTAAAATCAAAAAGCAAGATTTAGTGAATTATACTAGTTTTGGGGTTGATTTATCGGTAGAGTTTCACCCGTTTCGTTACCAAAATCCATTAGAATTAGGAGTCCGAGTATTGCATCAGCCAAGAACAGGACAAACGCTCGTGCAACCTTTGGTAATTAATATTGGTTTTTAAGCAGTTACCGTTTAATATTGAAATGTGCACTAAGTTTCTAATTAAGAGAAACTTAGTGCACATTTTGGTATAATTGATACGATACTTTATTAAGTACTATTTCTGAGATTTGATTCTTCTCATTAATTCTTTTACTGAAATGTAGAAGGATTCCTTCCGTACATAAAAATAATACCTGATAATTTATGATCATTTCCTTTTAACAGGCGACTAAAGTCATCTGCTAAAAGGGAAAATACACCCGTTTTGAGTTAAACCATTCGTGTAAAACGTCAATGATAGAAATAGCCATTTAGACGCTATGCTTGTTTCTTTCCATTTAGACAGCAACTTCAGTCGCTGTCTAAATGGAAAGAAACAAGCACTGATAAAATACTTGAGTCGTATAGCTACTTACTAACCAAGCATTCCTCTCTAATTGTTACGAAGAGCACTAACCGTGGAGAAAATAAGTTGCCCGTTCAACAGCAAATCTTTAAAGTTACCCACTCCATTTAGTGGAATAGAAACCACATGTCCTTGTTGAATTGTTACTTCATCTAAGATACTTGGAATACGGCCACAACTCCATGTGCTAGCGGTGTTCCAAGAGCCTGTTCTTAGGCTTTGAATAGGAATCAAGCCACTAAAAGTACTTGGAATAATGATTTTGGGAGAAAGTAAGATATTGCCGTAGTAATCTTTTACCCGAGCAATATAACTTCCTGTATTATTTGAGATACTGGACGAAACCCCTGCGGTATCTGTTGCGGTTACGTTACTCGTCCATTGAACTTGAGGATAGCTTAAATTGAGTTGAATTGATAACCTATCTGCGGCAATACAACTATTGGTTACGGTTGGAACAGACAAGGGGGCATAAGGAGTTACTGTCTGGAAAAAACTAGTACTCAATGCTGTGTTCCAAAGATTGGCAAGGGCAACATGACCTTGCCCCTTGAAATGAACATCATCGGCATCTCGATAAGCACTTCCCTTGTAACTATCCGTTTCTGGCCCTGCAAATACCTTGGTAGTATAACCTGTTTGACTTGTTCCGTTTAGCCCAATTACATCATTTTGAGCGTCAAGAATAGGTTGCCAAACACGATGAGTCGTTAGTCCTAAGCCCTTGTAGTAACTTGCTCTGGAGACGACCCATGCTAAATTGGGTTTATTCGTATGAATTCTACTTTTTTCAATTACATTTTTGAGCTGCGTCGCATACGTAGCTCTAGTGGTTGAGAAAGCATTGTCCGTTTCGCCCTGATGCCATAATACAGCCCTTACGCCAAATTGTGCTACATAGTAATTTAACGCAACTCGAAGATAGCCATAAGGCATTCCTTTGGGAAAAGGAAATAAGAATGGCGGAGATAAGGTCGAGTCATCTGCTGTTTGAGACCAAACACCAATACTACTACCTGACCAAGCGGCATTGAAGAATGCCACAGGGACTTTTAGACGTTGCACGAGTAGGTCTCCTAAAGCTCCCCAACACCAACCACTGATACCAAAGGGAGCTATTCGAGCGGTTGAATCGGCATGTTGAAAAACAGGAGCAGGTAACGAAACCTTTTGGTACTCATGATCCCAATTGTTTAAGAAATTGATAAAACTAACTCGGTCATCGACAGCACTCGTACCATAATTACCTTCTAACCGTACCGTTTCAGAGCCTGAGGCGTTAGATTGCCCCGCAATAACAAATACTTCCCCCACTCCAACTCGTTGAACAGAGTCAGTTCCTAGGAGAGTATTATTGTTCCATGCTCTGACGTAGAGATCGTACCAGCCTCCTTGTAAGATTAAAGCCCCTGAGTAAAATCCATTTTGTGGATTCGTTTGAATGGTGCTCCAAGACGTAGAGCTTCCTTGGCTTTGAGCCATGGGGCGAGCCACAGCACGAGCTTCTATTTTAGTACTTTTGGAAGTGAAATTGCCTGCCAAGTAAACAATACACTGGTTATTGTTATTTCGTTGGAATACGGCTCTACTAGTAGGGTACGTAATGTTGATTTGGCAGAGAGCAGTAACGGATAAGAGAGAAAAAAAAATGATTAAGAGCTTAGGCATGATGTGGTGACAATGATTAAAACGTTTTTGTCAACGATTGCGTATTAATGTTAAAAGCCCCTCCAATTCCATAAAATCAGAGGGGCTTTTAGTAGAAAAAACTATTTTTGATAAATTAATCCTTTTGCAGACAATAACGTGTTTTTCATTAATGAAACAATTGTCATAGGGCCAACACCTTTAGGAACAGGAGTAATGAATGAACATTTAGGAGCTACTTCATCAAATTTAACATCTCCTTTTAAGGCAAAACCAGATTTTTTAGAAGCATCTTCTACACGAGTTAAACCAACGTCAATTACTACGGCACCTTCTTTCACATACTCCGCTGTGATGAATTCTGGGCGACCCAAAGCCGCAATTAAAATATCTGCCGAAGCACATACTTCTGGAAGATTTTTAGTTTTCGAGTGCGTTAATGTCACCGTACAGTTACCTACCTTGTGGTTACGCTGCATTAAGATAGACATAGGTAAGCCTACAATTTGGCTACGTCCTACCACAACGCAATGCTTGCCCGAAGTTTCAATGTTATAACGTTCTAATAAATCTAATACACCTTGTGGAGTAGCTGAGATATAGGCAGGAAGTCCCTTCGCCATACGCCCAATATTGATAGGGTGGAAGCCATCTACATCTTTGCTAGGATCAATAGTTTCCATCACTTTGTCTGGATTGATGTGGTCTGGAAGAGGTAATTGAACAATTAATCCATCCATATCTTCATTATCATTTACCTTTTGCACTTCTGCCAATAATTCAGCTTCGGTAATGCTTGGAGGAAAACGCAATAAAGTAGAATTGAAACCAAGTTCTTCACAAGACTTCACTTTGTTGGCAACATACGTTTCAGAAGCTCCGTTATTACCTACTAAGATAGCTACTAAGTGTGGGGTTTTCTCACCTGCGGCCTTCATGGCTGCTACTTCTGCTCCAATTTCTTTTTTAATTTCGTCTGCAACTGCTTTACCGTCGATAATCTGCATTGTATTCTTGGTTTTGTTTTGTATTTCTTTTGTATGATAATATCTTTTTGCTAAAAGAATTTATCGCTGTCCTTTGCTTTATTTGTATGTATTGCTCATTACGTATAAAATGACAATACAAAATTACGCCATAATTTTCGGTATTTTGAACGATAGTCCTACTTAATTATAGCACTTAATAGGATTTTTTTAATTTTTGGAGCGAAGTGGATTTTTCGGTAGAACTACTAAGTGCCAAGTAATGAATCACTAACCCTTGTTTGTTATTCTAGCCGTTATTGCCTAATTTGTATAATAATACGTATCCTAAAACCACCATTATGAAGTCAACTCCTCCAAACCAAGGTACTTTAGTTCGTTCTATTGGACTTACCTCTGCGGTTATCTTAGTCATTAGCACTGTTATCGGAACAGGTGTTTTTAAGAAAGTAGCTCCCATGTCGGCAGTACTACAATCGCCTCATTTAGTATTACTTGCTTGGCTGGTGGCAGGATTAATTACCTTAGCGGGTACGCTTTCGAATGCAGAAGTCGCCAGTATGTTGGCCGATTCGGGAGGTGAGTTTGTTTATTTTCGGAAAATATATAACCGCTTTTTTGCCTTTTTATTCGGATGGACTAACTTCGCTGTTATCCGTACGGCCTCAATTGCTTCGATTGCCTATGTCTTCTCTCAATCCTTAAACAGTATTATTCCTTTTCCGATAAGTCTGGCTTCTTGGGCTGATATTTCTCTCTTAGGGCTTCATCCTTTCGATAATTTCAGTGTAAAACTCGTGGCGATTTCCTTGGTCTTATTTCTGACCTATTTTAATTATAAGGGATTAAAACTAGGGGAGAATTTGAGTAGGGTACTAACAACCCTGATGATTACGGTAATGTTGTTAATAATCGTCTTGGGTTTATTATCAAGTGAAGGAAGTTTTCAGCATATCACCACACCAAGTATTCGTTATCAGGCTGATGCTATGACAGGTTCTGCTTTCCTGAAAGCCATGTTTTTGGCTTGTTTGAGTGCTTTTTGGGGCTATGAAGGCTGGACAACGGTTGGATTTATTGGAGGAGAAATGAAGAATCCACAAAAGGATTTGCCCTTGGCTTTAACCCTTGGAATGCTCATCATCATGGCGTTGTATATGTCGATGAATTTTGTGTATTTATATATTTTACCAATTGATGAATTTATCCAAATTTATGAATCGAAAAATGGAATTGCGGCCGTTGCCGTGGTCAATCATTTCTTAGGGTCTTGGGGAGGCTATCTGATTTCGGGATTAATTTTGGTGGCAACGTTCAATTGTGCTAGTACGACTATCTTGTTGTCGTCTCGCTTATTTTATGCAATGGCCAACGACTCAATGTTTTTCAAGAAAGTAGATTACATTCATCCCGAATATAACACGCCTTCTACTTCGTTATTTATCCAAGCAATCTGGACTTCGTTGCTGATACTTTCAGGAACATTCGACCAATTAACGGATATGTTGGTTTTTGCAGCGTTTATTTTTTACGGAGCAACCACCTTAGGCGTGTTTATTTTACGCAAAAAAATGCCTGATGCTCCTCGTCCTTACCGAGTAATTGGGTATCCTATTGTTCCTGCCGTATTTGTGATTTTTTGTATTATTCTAATCGGGAATACCTTGATAGAACGTCCAGGGGAGGCATTGAGTGGACTTGGATTAATGGCAACGGGATTACCCTTTTATTTTTATTGGCGAAAGCAAAAGTAGATTTTTATAAATGGAGAGGATTCTGCCTTGAGGTTGAAGCCTCTCCATACTGTTTCAATATCTTACTCAATCGTACTTAACAAGGTTTTGGCTTTATCGATTTGTAGTTTACAAACGTATCCAAATACTTGTTCTAATTGCGTTAGTTTTACAGTATTGTTTTTG
>JALRIJ010000200.1 GCA_023255485.1 Flectobacillus sp. | reverse complement strand
CTACTTCTTCTTTGAAAGACTGATAGGTAACATGACTTATAATTAACAGGTGCTTTCCTGTATCAAGATGTTTCAGACTAAACGAGCCATCCAAGCCTGTCATGGTATATACATTGCTCTTGTCGATACGCACATAAGCCCCTACCAACGGTTCTCCCGAATCTTTGTCAAACACAAAGCCTTTGAGGGTATTGTCTGCCTGTGGAGCAGCCAATAGTTGGAAGGAGAACAATAGAAAAATAATTAAACTTTTATACATAATTTATCGAAATGTAAGTTGCACTCAGAAGCCCGTTCATAAAAAAGCCCCATCAGTTTGATGAGGCAAAGATTATCATTGCATTCAAAAGTTTCCAAATCACCTTCGTTACAAAAAGTAAACAGCGTTACAAATAGCGTTAACAAAAAAGCAACACAGTAAAAAAACACTTTACAACTAATTAACAATCAATACTTTAAAAAATAAAAATCAAATATTATCAAATTGTTATCGTTATTTTAGCGTTACAAGTTTTGCATGAAGCTGGCTAAATTATCTCCTTGTTCCATATTTAGTTTTTTACGTAGTCGGTAACGAACCACTCGTAAACTATCCTGAGAGATACCTAATAGAGAAGCTATTTCAGAAGATTTAAGGTTCATTTTCAAAAGGGCAATCAAGCGTAAATCATTGGCCGTAAGGTTTTCAGAACTGGCTTTTACTTTCTCTAAAAATGTTCCGTGAACCTGTTCAAAAATTTGTCGAAATTCATCCCAATGTTGGTCATGGTTAAAATTGTCTTGGATTTCGAGCATGATTTTCTGGATATTTTTCTGCGTATTTTTTCGATCATCCTTACTGATTTCCTCCAAACGTTGATACAGTTTTTCCAAAACCTGATTTTTCTGAATAATGTGTAACGTATGTGTAGTCAGTTCTCTTGATTTAATTTCAAGCTCCTGTTTTAATTGTTCTTCTTCCAACTGTCTGTTTCGCAAAGCTACTTGCACCAGCTCTTGTTCCTTCTCAAAAACCTTCTGCTTTTGCTCGCTTACCGAACGCTCGTTTTGAATATACATTCGTTGCTTATTGATGATGACTCCTCCCAGAATTGCCAACAAGAGCATTACAATGGCTGCAGCAAAACCAAGAATTTTATTGGTTTTACTATCGTTATTCAAGCGTTCTATTTCATTATTTTTCTTCGTAATGTCATAAATCACCTGCATCATGGCGATTTTCTGATTATTTTGGTCTGAATAAATATCAAGGGTCATCTTTCTACTTATATCTAGGTAAAAATAAGCACTATCGTTTCGACCAAGTAAATTAAAGGTTCTGGCTAAATCTCGATAAGCGCTAGCTTCTTGGTATTTTTCATGGTACTTTTGGGCAAGCCCCAATGCCTTTCTCGAATAGCTTAATCCTTCTTGAGGCTTCCCTGTTTTGCGAAGAATATCGCCGATATTATTTAGCACCTCAATTTTAGCGACTTCGTCTTTACGTTCGTCATTGATTTTCAAGGATTTATTAAAATAATATTGAGCAGAATCGTAGCGACTTAAATCCTCAAAAATACTCCCCAAGTTTTCGTAAATCTTAGCAATTCCTGTTTGATTATTAATTTGGGTAAAATGCTGAATCGCTTGTTTTTGAAATGACAAGGACTGTTTATAGTTTCCCTGTTTCTCAAAAAGATGTCCAATTTTTCCGAGTGTTGTGGCAATGCCCAGATGATCATGATGGATTTCGAAAAGGTGTAATGCTTCTTCGTAGTACTGTTTTGCCAAGACTGGATTTCGATTGAAATAATGAAGTAAACCTAAATCGTTTAGATTATTGGCTCTTAATAAATCGGCATCCGTACTTTTAAAAAGTTTATCGGCTTGTAAATAAAAATCCAATGCTTGTGGATAATGTCCTACATGAAAGCACAAGACTCCCATTTGTTGTAAGGACTGAGCAGCTTCGAGGGTTCTATGGTCTTCTAGGGCTTCGTTGTACTGGCTTTTTAATTGCAATAAACGTTTACTGGGCTCTTGTTCAGAGGTAAAAATAGTATCTTCTAAATGTTCTTGTTGTGCTAGAAGCGTGGTGTCAATCAACAAGAGTGCTAACAGAATGAGCATCAATGGGGCTAACGATTTCATGGGCAAAGGCAATATATCAAGTAAATCTAAGAAACAAAGGTCTGTGTTGCTTCTCAGATTTAATACGTTCCATCAAAGGATAATAATTATTTAACATACCCGAAGTGCTAAAAAACAAATATGGTAGAGAACAAGCATGAGAACATGACCTGTTTCTACCATATTACGATGAATGGATTTATCAATTTGAGGATTGCGAAGCCAAGCTTTGTGGGCTAGGGAAATAGCATACACAATTTTACTCAAAGAGACTAAGTCCAAATTGGAAGGGATGTATCACATTCGGAAAATTGGCGGCATCCGAATAGCACAAGAACCTTCGATGTGTGGCTTTGATAACCACTTATGTATTAAAGTAAGGAAGGGAAATCGTATTATCTACGACTTATTGTTGACACAAAAGTAGTAAGTAAAAATACTTAAAAATACTAATATCCTTTCAAAGAATATTAAGATTGATACACAACAACCAATCCGCTGATAATCAGTAATTTGCAATGAAAAATAAAAAATCAACTAACACTTATGATACTTATTTTATCATTTTGATACATTAGTTATTTCTCCAGTCCGTAGGGGTCTGACCTGTTTTTTGTTTAAAAAAAGCGGTAAAGTAACTGGGCGTATTAAATCCTGTTTCGTAAGCAATTTCTGCTATAGTCTTATTTGATTCTTTTAGCAAGGCTTTTGCTTTCAGCAATTTAAAGTCAGCGATGTAGTCGGTTACGTTTTTATTCGTTAATGCTGATATTTTTCTAAAGAGCTGCACCCTCGACATTCCCAACTCTTTGCTCAGTTTTTCAACAGAGAGCGTACTATCCTTGATATGCTTTTCGATGAGTAATTCAAATTCGATTAAAAACTTCCGTTCGCCTTTCTGAATATGGCTAGGATTGGTTACTTCGCTTGAAAAACGACGACGCATTCGCTCTCGGTTTTCTAACAAGCTTTTTATTTTTTCTTCCAACAATAATAAATTAAATGGTTTTGACACATAGTCATCAGCTCCTGCTTTCATTCCTTCTAGCTGACTCTCTACTTGTTCTTTGGCAGTCAATAGCACCACAGGAATATGAGACGTTCTGAAATCTTCTTTAATTTTTTGCGTTAAAGAAAATCCATTCATTACTGGCAACATGACATCGCAAATAATTAAGTCAGGAATATTATTCAAGATTTCCTCCCAACCTTGTTCCGCACTCTCTGTCGCTACAACGTTGTACGATTTTGAAAGTTTTTGTCGTAAATAAAAATTCAATTCTTCGTTATCTTCAACCAATAATACGGTATTCATTGAAAACTCTTCATTTCTAATAGGTTCAGGAGTTGTATCCTCTACCGTTGCTCTTACGAAAGGGGGATAAGGAGCCAATTCTGGGAGTAACATATCCTCTGGCTTACTCATAGGCAAACTGATTTTGAAGATAGTTCCTTTCCCTTTTTCGGTACTCAACTCAATCTTTCCTTGATGCAACAACACATACTCCTTGGATAGTGCTAGCCCAAGTCCTGTTCCCAAATGCTTATTGGTTTGATGCCCTTGATAAAATAAATCAAAGGCATTATTTTTTTCTTCTTCTGTCATGCCCAAGCCACTATCTGCTACAAGAATATCCACAAAGTTCAGATTCTTCAAAAGCGTCACATGAATCATTCCACCTGAAGCGGTATATTTAAAGGCATTCGAAATTAGGTTGAAAAAAACCTTATCCAATTTTTCGACATCAAAAGCCAATGGAAGCTCTTCAAAAGGGCAGATAAACTGTAAATCAATTTGCTGACTTTTCGCTTTGATTCTAAAATCAGAAACAATATCTCTAAGAAATGCTACTAAATCTTGTTTGCTCAAATGTACCTGCATTTTTCCTGAATCAAATTTTCGAAGCTCTAAAAATTGATCTACAAGACGTAGCAGGCGATTCGCATTTTTATACACTAACTGAAAAGTAGTCCGCACATCCTTCATCTCAATCGCTTTTCGCTGAATCATATCCTCTACAGGGGTTAGAATTAGACTCAGCGGAGTACGAAATTCATGGGAGATATACGAGTAAAATCGAAGCTTGTCTTCATTAGCCACCCGTGCCAACTCCGAAATCCGTTCTATTTCATCTCGTTGATTCTTAATCGCCATATTCTGTTCCTCCAATAAGCGATTCGCTTCCTGTTTTTCACGATAAAGGTGATAAATAAATCCCCCCAATACTAACAAGATAATGAATAGGAGACTAATTAAATAAAAGACATTTTGTAGGAAAGAATACGTACGAGTTAGTTCATTAATTTTTGTGGTTTGACGTTTAATACCGTCTTGCTGTTGGGTAATTTTTTGAGCTTGAGCCAGCATAATGGCCACGTTATTGGGGTCGATAACGGTGGTAAATAGACGATTCTCTTTCTGGAAAGGTTGTTTATTGAGAATCTTCACGGCCAATAAGATAGCCTCCTCCCCTCCTGTGGGGTATAACATTGTAGCATTGATTTTGCCTTTTTCTACCAAATCAAGTCCTTCATCAACGCCACCGAGCCCATCTACCCCAATAATTTTTATTTTTTCACTCAAGCCTAATTTAGCACAAACCTGATAAGCAGTCAGTGCAAAGCGGTCGTTATGAGCAAATATCAAATCAATGTCAGTGTGTTGTTTTAGATATTTCGTAAGACTATCGGGAAAGTGGCCATCTTTCACCCAAATCGTCTGTTGGAAATTCAACTCAGGATACTGGCGAATTGCCTGTAGAAAACCAGAGTTACGATCCATTGTAGGGCCAGAAGTAGGCCCCTGTCCAATCGCCAATACATTGCCTTTACCCTTCAAAAGCACCTTCGCATAAGTTCCTGCATTTTGTCCTACGAGCAAATTTTCTGCACCAATAAAAGCCGTATATTTATCCGATTCAATACGTCTATCAATAATCAAAACGGGAATGCCAGCGTCATACGCTTTTTCAATGATAGGGACTAACAGAGCACTTTCAAGAGGAGAGACAATCAATAAATCCACTTTATCTTTGATAAAATCAGCGATTTGTGCTTCTTGGCGTTTCCAATCACTTTGTGCATCGGCAACCTCCATTTTAATAGAGGGGTTAAAAGACAGTTCACGCTCCATCCCCTGCAACATGGTCTGTCGCCAACTATCATTGGTATTACACTGAGCAAAACCAATGCGAAAGTGCCTTTCGGCCTGCTTTTTAGAACAACAAAGCATCATCGTCATTAGTAAACCTAATAAGATGATTTGGTAGGATTTTTTCATAATTATTCATTAAAGAAGCAACTCCTTACCAATGAGGATACTTCATATTAACTAAAACATTTACAAGAGATGTTTGTTATGATAATGGGGTTCTTTGCATAAAACTATTAAATTAAAACGCTTTCGACACAATAGAATCAGTTCACCCATCCTAATTATCTAGCCATCTCTTACATTTACGAAAAATAGGTAGTACTATTGAAGTAGGTACGAAGTTTCATCAGGAATCACGTTACATGGAACTCCGTACCCTACTGACTATACTAATTTAAGTATTTTTTTTGACCAAAGAGTTGAGCATTCTCATTTAAAAAACAGGCATTACCACACAAAGGTCTTCACAGCACCTGCTTCAAGCGAAGTTTTCACCTGCTTATTCCGATAGCGAATGTTGAATTCTTGGGTTTTATCGCCTTC
>JALRIJ010000001.1 GCA_023255485.1 Flectobacillus sp. | reverse complement strand
ATGAGTAATGACCTTTAGCCCATTTTATTTTCCATAAAATCTTAAAACAAGCGTAGATTATCTTATTTTAGTTGTGAAATAGGCACTTTTCTACTATCTGTTTAGAACGAAATACGCCTAGTGAGTGTTGAATTCATATCTCTGTTAATTTAGTGTCATTATCCCCCAAAGTCTTCCTTATGTTGGAATCCGAAATACTTACGAGCGTAAAAGAATATGCCAAAGAGGTTTTAGAGAATCTACCTCCTCATTACTGCTATCATAACTATAGTCATACAGCCTATGTAGTGGACGCAACCTGGACTATTGCTTCTGAAATGGGCTTATCTGAAAAAGTAACTGAAAACTTACTGATTGCAGCATGGATGCACGACCTTGGCTATGCCCACAGTACCACTGACCACGAAACAGTGAGTATCGAAATGGCAAGAACCTTTTTAGAGTCAATCCATTTTCCTGCTAAACGGATTGAAAAAATTGCGGAGTACATCGAAGCCACTCGAATGCCACAGAGCCCTAAAAATGAAAAACAAATGGTACTCTGTGATGCGGATTTTTACCATTGTGCTGCTAGTGATTTCTTTGAAAAATCCGAAAATCTCCGTAAAGAACTCTCCGCTAGTGGGAAAGAAATTTCTGAAAAAGATTGGTTACAAGGAACTTATACCCTTTTTGAAAATCACCACTATTTTACGAGTTACGCCCGCCAAGTATTTAGTCCTTTGAAAGCTATTAACCAACAAAAAATAAAAGACCGTTTGAAGGAAATCAAAAAGACAGAGAAGAAAGAGAGTAAAGAACTAGAAGAAAAAAACAACGGAGTGAAAGACAAACGTCCAGATAGAGGTATTGAAACGATGTTTAGAACGACCTCGTCCAATCACTTTCAGTTATCTGCGATGGCTGACAATAAGGCCAATATTATGATTTCGGTCAACACTATTGTTATCTCACTGATTGTAAGCATTTTACTGCGAAAACTAGAAGACAATGCTTACCTGACAATCCCGACGGCAATGCTGACAACGGTTTGTCTATTAGCAACGATTTTCGCTATTTTAGCCACGATTCCTAACGTGACGAAGGGCAAAGTATCACCAGAAGATATTCAAAACAAAACAGCTAATTTACTTTTTTTTGGCAACTTCTATAAAATGGAATTAGCTGATTATGAAGCAGGTATCCAAGAGATGATGAAAGATTCTGATTTCTTGTATTCGTCGATGACTCGTGACATTTATTATTTAGGGAAAGTTTTGGGTAAAAAATACAAAATGCTCCGTATCTCTTATAGCATTTTCATGTACGGTTTTGCTGCCTCTATTATCGCTTTTGGCATTGCGGCTGCTTTACAAAAATAATTCCCATTATTACGCTTAAACACCATGAAAACATTTTTACTCACGCTCATCTTATCTTGTGGTACATTTCTTTTGATGGCTCAAGAACAACAAGTAAGCTACCGCCTTTTTTTGATTGGAGATGCAGGTGAGCCACAAACCGATGGTACAGACCCTGTATTGAACAGCCTAAAAAAGCACTTAGCTCAAGCAGGAAAAAACAGTACTGTCGTTTTTTTAGGAGATAATATTTACCCTAGAGGTCTTCGTAATGTGGACGACCCTAACCGCAAAAGCGATGAACATAAGTTAGCAACTCAACTCGATGTCATTAAAGAGCATGCAGGTTTGGGTTACGTAATTCCAGGGAATCATGATTGGGAACAGGGAGGTAAACATGGGCTTCAATACATCAAAAATCAAGAGGCTTTTGTGACAGAATACCTACAGAAGAATGACGTATTTTTCCCAAAAGGAGGATGCCCTACCCCACAAGAAATCCACCTTTCGCCAACCCTTACCCTCGTTTTGCTTGATACCCAATGGCCTTTGCACCCTTGGGATAAACCTGCGGAACATAGCGACTGTGAGATCAAGACCTTGCCCGCTATGCTCACAGCAGTAGATGATATTTTATACCGAAATCAGGACCAAAAAGTGGTCGTGTTGGGGCATCATCCTATGTACTCGCACGGGACACACGGGGGCTATTTTACCCTTAAAGACCATTTATTACCCTTACACGAACTTGGCGTAAACATTCCTCTGCCCGTAATTGGCAGTATCTACCCTTTGTATCGTTCGCTAATTGGTGATATTCAAGACATTCAGAACCCGACTTACAAAGAAATGCGGGATGGACTTACCGATATTTTCAAGCAATACCCCAATGTCGTCTATGCCAACGGACATGAGCATACCATGCAGTGGATTGTGCGGGATTCTATCAACTATATTACAGCGGGTTCGGGGTCAAAGAGTACCCCCGTCAGGAAAGCTAAAGATGCGTTGTTTACCTCCGAATCAAAAGGATTTGCCGTCATTGAACTCTTGACAGACAATAGTTTACGGTTAAAATTCATAAAAAGTGACAACAGCGTGCTACTCGAACAAGCACTCATTACTAAAAAGCCCTTGCCTCCCTTGACCATTCAAGACCGAGCTCATGCAAGTACCATCCCGAATCCAGCTTTTAAAGCAAATGCTTTCAAAAAATGGCTCTTGGGAGCAAACTATCGAGACATTTGGACAAAGCCTCTTGTTACGCCTATTCTTCATTTAAAGGAAGAACAACAAGGGCTGAGCATCATCCAACGAGGCGGTGGGCAACAGACCCTCTCTCTCCGTTATAAAGCTTCTAATGGCAAAGAATTTGTAACTCGTTCGGTTGAAAAATATCCTGAAAGTGCCGTGCCTGCTGCAATTCGTAGTCGGTTTACTGTTGAAGTCGTAGGTGATCAAATTTCGGCTTCACATCCTTTTGCAGCCTTGGCAATACCTACCTTAGCCGAAGCGGTAGGCGTTTTGCATACCAACCCCAAATTAGTCACGCTCGAAAACAATACCACCTTAGGAAAATATCAACGACTTTTTGCCAATCAATTAGCCATTTTTGAAGAACGCCCCGATGAAGGCTTTGCTGGAGCTAAAAAGATTTATTCGACCAGTAAACTGCGAGAGAAGTTAGAAAAAGATAATAAAAATACTGTTGACCAAAAGGCTTTTGTCAAGGCTCGCTTACTGGATATACTCATTGGCGATTGGGATCGTCATGAAGACCAATGGCGTTGGGCAGCCTACGAAGAAGGAAAAGAGACGGTATTTAGACCTATTCCTCGTGACCGTGACCAAGCTTTTTTTGTGAGCCAAGGTATTCTCCCAAAAATTGTTTCAAGAAAATGGATACTCCCTAAGGTACAAGGGTTCGGCTACACCATTAGGGATGTCAATACCTTCAATGCCAATGCGAACGAAGTCGATCATTCTTTCTTGACAGCCCTTTCTCAAGAGGATTGGTTAACCGCAGCACAAGCCATTCAACAACAGGTAACAGACAGTGTCATCACGGAAGCACTGGCAAAAATGCCTGAACCCGACGAACACAAAACTGAAATTGCGGCAAAGCTTCAACAGCGTAGAACCGATTTAATGGAATACGCTCGAACCTATTACCGTTTTCTTGCCAAAGAAGTCGATGTGATGGCTTCTGATAAAGATGAACTAATTGAAGTAATTCGACAAGAAGATGGCAAAACAGACGTAAGTGTTTATGATTTAAACAAAAAAGAGCAAAAAAGTAATCGTATTTATCATCGCCTTTTTGACCCTAAAGAAACAAAAGAAATTCGTATTTGGGGACTCGATGGCGAAGACCGTTTTGAGGTTAAAGGAAACGCCCACCGAGGTATTCGAGTACGCTTAATTGGCGGAAAAGGAAAAGATGCGTTTTACGACAGCTCGGCGGTAGAGCTTGGTTCAAAGAAAACGATTGTGTATGATAAAATCAAAAATACTATCCTGCAAGCAGGAGAAGAAACCGTCGATAAAACAACGGATAATAAAGCCAGTGCCAACAATTTAAGCACATCGGTTTTCAATTATAATCGACTTGCCCCCTTGGCATCCTTTGCTTACAATGCCGACGATGGACTTTTTATTGGTGGAGGTATTCAATTTCGTAAAAACTCTTTTCGAAAAACACCATACGCTTCAGAACATAGTCTAACGGGTAATTATGCCTTTTCAACCAATGCGTTTAACCTTTATTATACAGGTAACTTCATTGATTTAATTGGGAAAACCGACCTACAAGTCAAGTTAACCCTACAACAAGAAGGACTCGTTAATAACTTTTTTGGAATGAGTAACGAATCCGTTTACTTAAAAGAAAAAGGCAGAGGCATTCAATATTATCGGACAAAACTAAGCAATTACGAGAACAGTCTTATTTTCCGTAATCACGTCGATAAAGCCGTTTTCTACTATGGAATCGTCTATTCAGGTTATAATGTAAAACCCAATGCGAGTCGTTTCATCAACGAGTATGCCCCTATTGGCTCTAGTCTCTACCAAGAGCGAGACTATCTAGGAACTCGTGTAGGGGTAACGTTAGACACTCGTAATAACGTTGCTCTTACTACCCAAGGGATGTTATTGGATGTCAATGCGACTTATCAGCACGGTATTCTTACCAGTATTGACGATGAAATTATGACCTTCAAAACCGCTATTTCCTTTTATCATACCTTTAAACTCCCCGCAAGCTTAACCTTTGCCACCCGCTTTGGGGGAGCATTCAACGTGGGTAACTATGAGTTTTATCAAGCTAATACGCTAGGAGGGTTAAGCAATTTAAGAGGATTTAGAGACAACCGTTTTTCGGGGCAACAATCCTTTTATAACAACACCGAAATCAGAGCTAAACTGATGAGTCTCAAAAGCTATTTATTTCCACTTCATATCGGCATTTTGGGCTTCAGCGATGTAGGAAGAGTTTGGAATGTAGGCGAAAAATCCAATAAATGGCACCATGGTTATGGTGGTGGCGTTTGGGTATCTCCCTTCAATTTAGCTGTCATCACAGGTACTTATAGCGTATCCGAAGACGACCAATTATTCAACCTAAAACTTGGATTTTTCTTTTAACTAAAGATATTTCGGTTCAACGGAAACTTATCTGTTCAAGCTCGTTGTTGTATCTGATACAAGGTTTAAGCTTTGTATCAGACACAACAACATCAACATTGCATTACATGAAAACAATTACACCCGATACAGAAACATTGACGCTAACGGGGTATGTTCAGAGTAAGCTTTCATTCGGCCCTTTTGTTGCCTTTTTACGTCAAAAAGCCCAAGAACAACACGGCTTACAAGCAAAAATATATCAGTATATTATTGAACAGTTTGAAGAACATCCTGAATTACTAGAACCCTTTGACGACCCCGATTTATTTCATTTACAGGAAAAGCTCGTCGAGTTACTTAACCTTGTATTATTTCCCTTGGTTTCTGAAAGCGATAAGCAACTTTATGCCCTTAGCCTTCCTTTCTATTTGCGAGTTTTTTACTATTCAAAAGCGTTTGAAGATGCTTTCATCGACCTAGAAAAAGGCCTACTTACGCTCAATAGTACCGTCAACATCGCTGAAATTACCGACACTAAATGTCAATTTGCCTATAAATGGATATTAGAAAAGTACTACGGGATTGAAATCGATATCAACGAAGAAGTCACTTATTCTTTCAAAAACAACAAAAGTGGCTTGTTAAAATATTACCGTATCAATGCTGATAACCGTTTTATAAACATTACCTATACAGGTGAGCACCCCCTCCCTGCTCTCGAAAAAGGAATCATTTGTAACGAATCTAACCAAATTATTGATGTCAAAACTTTACTAGCAAATGTTCCCTTAAAGGATTTCTTATTTGAAGGCTTTAGTGTTGTCAGTATCAGAGATGTAACACAGGAAGCAGCTCTCAATGAAATGAAAAACATTGGGCTAAAACTCAATGCAAACGATGGACATACCTACACTGCGTTAGAGGAATCCATCAAGGTATTATTAGGTATTAAAGAGATTAAGGTCAATATATTCCCCTTATTACAGGTCAATAATAGTTACGTCATTTCGGAAGAATACAACCGTAAAACCATGCTGATTATTCCGTCTGAAAGGGATAAACAACATAGCATTTTTGGCGAAGTATGGAAAAAGTACGAACAAAATCCTCATACGATTTTAGTGCCTAATTTACAGGATTCAGGCCTAAAAGATAGGGAAATGTTCAAAGGATTGCTAGAAAAGCAATATCAAGGTTATCTGATGATGCCGATTAGCAATCAAGGTAAATTGATAGGCGTATTAGAAGTGGCAAGTAGCCTGCCCAATCAACTAGGGCCAGAAGAGATGAATAAAATCAACTTAGCCCTCCCGATTCTGGAACAAGCAATCAATCACTATATTGAAAACTTCGAGAATAAAATAGAGCAATTAATTAAAGAGAAATTTACCTCTTTACAGCCTGCTGTAGAATGGAAATTCAATGAAGTAGCTTGGGATTTTATGAAGAACAAAAGCTCCAAAAATAACCAAATGAAAAATATCATTTTCAAAGAGGTTTATCCATTATACGGAGCTGTCGATATACGAAACTCATCTATTGAGCGAAACAAAGCCCTTTTAAGAGATTTTGAGACTCAACTTCATATTATCGACCAAACACTACAAGAAGTTAGTTTAGTCCATGATTTACCCATTTTAGAGGAATTGGCTTTTAAGAACAAGCAGTTTTTAGCTCGTATTCAAGACGGTATTTCACCCGATGATGAAATCCATTTAAACTACTTTTTTGCAGAAGAAATAGAGCCTATTTTTAGGCATTTGCTCGAATTAAAAGGAGCTGACTATACCGCTCTATCTTATTACTTTGTAGTAACGGAAGAAAATCACGGTCATGTTTATGAATACCGCAAAGCCTTTGAAGATAGTCTGAATGCCATCAATACGACCGTAAGTAATTACCTCGAAAAAGAACGGGAAATTATACAAGCGGCCTACCCTAATTATTTTGAGAAATACAAAACCGATGGTGTTGAGTACAATATTTATATTGGTCAGAGTATTTGTCCTAATGAGCCTTACAATCCAATGTATTTGCGAAACCTGCGTTTGTGGCAACTACATTCTATGGCTGAGATTACAAAAGTTACGAGAGAACTGCACGACACGTTACCGATTAAATTAGAGACGACACAGTTAATTTTGATTCATAGTAATGCCATTGACATCAGCTTTAGAAGAGACGAGCGTCGCTTTGATACAGAAGGAGCTTATAACTTGCGTTATGAAATCATGAAGAAACGGATTGATAAGGCTCTGCTTAAAGGAACGGAAGAACGCCTGACCCAACCAGGGAAAATTGCCTTGGTCTATGGAAATGTCAAAGACCTCGAAGAATACCTTGGTTATATTGAATACTTGCATAGCAAACAGTTAATTTCAAATCAAATTGAGTACCTTGAATTAGAAGAAATGCAGGGAGTCTATGGGTTAAAAGCTATTAGAGTAACGGTACTGTAACGGGATAAGGGATGACTTTTTACCCTAATAAAGCCCTTACAACAAGCGTTTTCGGCATTCTTAATGACGGGCATTTTTTTGGAAAAAACAAAGTTTTTTATTATCTTGGCAGTAATACATTTCTTTCAAGCGTTTTGAAAGGAACTTCATTTTGGTGTTTCAAAGGTGTGCTAAAAAGAAGCGTATGTAAAGATTTTGTGAATCACCACCTTACCTAGGAAAAGCAATGATGGAACAAGATTTTGAAGATCAACAAGAAGATGTTCTCCATTCTGTAAGGCGTTTTGAAACAATGCTCGAACAACGAGAGAGTTCATTCTTCGACCTTGAGACCTACGAACAAATAGTGGAACACTATATGGACGAAGGTAAGATTGAGGCGGCAATGAGGGCTTGTGAAATTGCACTAGAACAATATCCTTTCGCCCTCGAAATGATGCTTTGTAAGGCAGAGCTGTATTCGAATGATAATAAGTTTGATGAAGCCTTAGAAATTCTCGACAAAGCAGAAACCTTTAACCCTGCTGACACCGATATTATCTACCTTAAAAGTACTATTTTTAACCTAAAAGGCGATTTTCAATCAGCGATTGAAGTGCTTACGGAGATGCTTGATTTTTCGGAAGAAAAAGATGAAGTTTATTTCCACATTGGACTAGCTTATCAAAGCTGGGAAAAACATCATAATGCTGTCGAAGCCTTTAAACAGGCCATAGAAGTAAATATGAATAATGAAAATGCCCTTTACGAACTAGCAAACAGCTTAGACGAAATCGGTTGTCTTGAAGAAAGCTTACCTTTTTATGAGAAGTTTATTGACAATGACCCTTTTTCGCATAATGCTTGGTACAACATCGGTATTGCTTACTCTAAGATGGCTCGCTTTGAAGAAGCTGCCAACGCTTATGAATATGCTGTAGCGATTAAAGAGGATTTTTCATCGGCTCATTTTAACTTAGGGAATGCTTATATGAACCTAAGCAATTGGGCAAAAGCAGAAGAAGCCTACCGTTATTGTCTTGAACATGAAGAAATTTCGCCAGAGGTTTATTGCTGCTTAGGAGCAAGTATTGAACGCCAAGAACGTTACGAAGAAGCCATTCATTACTACAAAGATTCTATCCGCCTCGACCCTCTTTGGGAAGATGGTTATCTTGGAGTTGGCATTTGCTTATCGGAAATGGAAAAATGGTTTGAGGCTTTGCATTTCTTAAAAAAAGCAACTTCTCTGAGCGAAAATAATTCGTATCACTGGCTCGCTTTAGCGGATGCGGAAGCCAATGTAGGAAATCTCATCTCTGCGATGGAAGCGTACCAACTAGCCGCAGAATATGACGATACCAATATGGAAGCATGGGTAAAGTGGTCTGTTTTGAATCATGAACAAGGCGATTTTGACTCTGCCGCCAGTATCGTGTTGTCGGCACTCGAACAAATGCCAGAGGAAGCTGAATTATACTACCGAGCAGCCATTTATTTGATTAAAGCAGGAAAGTATAAAGAAGCTTTCACCTATCTTGAGACAGGGCTAACAGTCAATTACGACTTACATGAAATTATGTTTGAGTACTTCCCCGATTTAGAAGCACAAAAAGCAATTTATCGAATTATTGACCAGTATAAGCACAAATAATTCATAATGAAAAAAGTCCTTGTATGCACGATACAAGGACTTTTTTCATTACCAATTATTCTTGATTATTCCATAAATGGAAAGTTTACTAGTATTGATAGCTAAACGACTTCGCATCTTACCGCTTGTAAGATATTATCCCATAAGCGAATGCGTGATTGTAGGGCTTCAACTACAGTATCAGAAGCTTCATTCCATTTCGTTTCATCTTGCCCGCACAATTCCTCTACCATTTGATATCCAAGATGCGAATGATGTCCACCATCAACTTCGATATGACGTTCAATATAGTAATGTAAGATTTCAACCTTTTCTGGGAACTGCTTTTTAAGCTCTTTGATGATACTCAAAAACATTGCAGGAATTAAATCTTCTCGTCCAAATGTAAAAGCAGCAGCAATTTTATGAGTTTCTTTCGTGGCAATAATCTGGAATGTATCCTCTACGAAAGCACTCATCGTACTAGGTATGTTAGCCCCCTCAAAGGCTTCACTTACCTGTTTCCCCTGTGACAAGGCTGTCATAAATTGGTTTATTCCATCCACATTACAACCAGCCTGAGTCATAGCTTCTACATATAGTTCAAAATGACTTTTACGAATTCCTTGCCCATCTACGTCACTTTCTTCTCCTGTTACGATTTCGTTGATTAAGTAACGAGCATTCGGGTTTCCTTTAGGCACCCAAGGAATACTTACACAAGTCAATTCTTGTTGTAACGACTTCAGTAATGACATGAAGTCCCAAACAGCGAAGATATGATGTTCCATAAAAACCCTTAGGTCATCAATGGTTTTCATTTCTTGATATAATTCATGATTAATGAGCTGCTGACGAAGGGGCTCTATTCGCTCTTTTAACTGTTCTAGTTTCGCATTCATACATATAATTGTTAATTATCCTATCTTCTTTTAAAACGAAGATTTAGCTTTTATGTTTTTAATTTTCTCACTTAGCCAAGAATTTTCCCTTTAATAAAAGCATATCGTTTCATGATACTATGAGGAATAATATGAGCAGCGACTACCTCTTTTATATGCTCTTTGCTATTGGGTTTCGATAATTGCAAAGACTTCAGGGCATAATAACGTTCCCAATACCAATGTCCATTATATTGCTTTGAATTGGCCATCATCAGATAGTAACGGGCAATATTCTTTTGAATTTTGGCATGATAAACGAAGTTTAATTCTTTATCAATGTTTTCATACATTTCAATACGATTCCAAAGAAAACCCGCATCGTGCTTATGGTCGGTATAACTCACCCCTGCGGAATGCCTACGATACACTGACATCGTTCGGTTGAGATAACGAATATCTCCTCGCTTTGTAAGCAAGATATAACGAGGAATATCCCCACTTTTAGATTTATAAAACCAGTCAGGGAAAGGATACAAAATACCATTTCGATACATTACGCTCGTGGTAGCCATAAACCACACTTCTGTTTCGCTAATCAAATCAGCAGCAGTTAAGTGGTCTTTTTGATCTATTGGGTTTACTTCATGCGAAGGTAAACTACCATCGTCATAGGTAATCAACGCATTATGAAAGCATAATACCGTTTCTGGATGTTGATCCAATAAATCTATCTGAAGCTGGAGTTTGTTCTCGTCTATCCAATAGTCATCTCCTTCTAAGATATTCAAATACGTCCCTCTTGCCTCTTTTTCAATACTGATACAATTACTTTTTCCATAATCTCCATATCCTTTTTCATGTAATAAAACAGTCGTAATTAAGTCTGGATAACGTGCATGATATTCCTTAATGATGTCTTGTGTACCATCAGTCGAAGCATCGTCAGCAATTAAGATTTCAAAGGGATGATTTGTTTTTTGAGCAATAACACTATCAAGGCATTGACGCAAAAACTTGGCGTGGTTGAAGCAAACCACTAAGATAGAAACTTTGGGTTGTGTACTCATCATTGTTTATTTTTGTCCAGATACTCAGGAGGCACGAACAAAAATAACCAATATTCAGGAATTTCCCCGAACATTGGTTATTTCAGTATAGATAAAACAAGCTTATTCCTCAATCGCTACACCAAAGCCTGAAGCTCCGAAGCCGTTACCATTGAAGAACATCATCGTTTTACCATTATGTTTGATAGCATGCGGATAGGTAATCATTTCAGAATCCCAGCCTTCGGCCGACTTATCTATTCCTATTTCAGCATCTCTACGAGTCCAATGAATTCCATCCTCTGATTCTGCAAAACCTAAACGGTAGCTCGTTCCTTTGTCGGCACGATAGCCCTTTGCATTGCGATATGAATAATACATAATGTATTTTCCATCTTCGATAATCACAGAAGGGCGACCCACTGCATCCGTAAAATCATCCAAACCAATACATACATCTCCTGTACGATTCCAGTGAATACCATCTTCGGAAGTAGCATATTTCACATCATAAAAAGGCTCTGGGTGGTTATCAATATATTCGATTTTCACACATGATAAATACCACATTTTCCAGATTCCCTCATGCTTCAGTACACAAGGCTGGCCAACCCAAATAGGGTCATAAATACTTCTATCCATCAAAGGGCCTTCATATACCCGATTGAAGGTTAGCCCTCCATCAATACTTTCTGCGAGCCCAATCCCTAATCGGTAAGAAGCCGTTTTACTGGTATTCCATCCCGTGTAGTACAACAAAATTTTTCCGTCTTGTTCAATAAACCAAGAAGGCATCGTACCTGAGTCATCAAAATAGCCTAACTTTCCAGCCTGATAACAAGGTTTATCATGTACATATAATACCTCTGTAGGATTATTTGCATCAATATCGACAAACGACACACTCGAACGACTCGAAGCATCACGGGTAGAAAAAAACACCCTAATTTTATCATCTCCTAACGGAAATGCAAAGGGTACTTGAGCGTGGGTTTTACTCCACTCATATTCAGCTGTTGGTTTAAAAACCCAACCTAATTTATGCCAATTCATATAGGTAATGATAATGAATTTTGAAAGCTTTGTTTTGAAATTAAAGTACTCACTATGAATTAATTACTTCAACTAAAAATAGTTTCGTATGAATACTTCTTAAAGCTTGATGTCTTTGCTTGAAATTTTAGCTTTTTCTGCAGGATTTCCTTTATAGATACTCCACTCTTCGGTTCTTTTTCCTGTAAAATTAGTCCCCATCGCAATCAGTGTGCCTTCTCCTAAATGCACGCCGTCACGGATAGTTGCATTCACTCCTAAGAAACAATAGGGTTCGACCACACAACGTCCAGAGAGCACAATGTGAGAGGTGAAATACACATGGTCTTTGATCACACTATGATGTCCAATATGATTACCTGACCATAACACCACATCATTCCCAATCGTCACGAAAGGCTGAATGGTATTATCTTCTAAGATAAAGCAATTTTCTCCTATCTTATCCGTCAATACCGTTGCTTTTGAACTGATATAAGAAATAAACTCATAGCCCTTATCTTTCGCTTCCTGATATACTTTTGCTCGCACTTGATTCATCATTCGTTCAGAAAGAGGAGCAAAAAATTTATATTCCAGAGGCGGATATAAGGTGGTTACCTCTTCGAAAGGAACAACGGGTAAACCACAAAAAGTAGGCTCTTTAATGTACTCTTGATTGACAGTAAAGGCTACAATCTCATGTTCTGAGTCGTTGGTAAGATAATAATGAGCTAATTCTGCCACCAACTCTGTTCCGAAAACCACTACTTTTGCCATATTTAAAATCCTATGCTAGGACATTTATATTAAACAGATTTATACCAACTCATATTCCTCTAAAAAGGACTGTATTTGAGCTACAGAATTAAACATTAACACATCTAGTATCGACAGCCAAGGCACAAACTCGTTTTTAAACTGCGGATACACGATTGGCTTTGCTTTAATAAAATTCAATCGAATACCCTGTTTTTCAAAAAAAGCCTTATCGTACAGTTCTATTCCCCCGATTGGGTTAATATAATGAGCCGCTTTTTCCTGCAAACAGATATCTAATATACGCTCTTGAGCCTTTAAATGTTGATTTTGATAAATGCGAGAAGAGGCTACAATTTCTGTATCTATCTCCAAGTACTTACACAAGATACGTAAATTTTCGACAACCACTTCCGAAATAGGCACATTATCCAATGCGAAAGATGCTTGAATTAAGGGCAATACAGCTTCATAATAAGGGGCTTTTTTATAACTCTGTTCAAGTGTTTTGAGAAACTTATTTTTCCAAGAACTATCCCAGTTGACCGCAATTTCATCAATTAATTTATTTTGACTTGCTTCCTTGAGCGGAATGGTAAAAAGACTATCTTTTCCTCCTACTAATAAACGATTTCGGTTAATCCACCCTCGATTAATGAAATTTACATCATCATAAATAATGAATTTATCTACTGCCTTAATCAATTGAAAATAACCAATGTAGGGCAAAATATAGGGTTGCATGATGGCGATTTTCATTCGATAATGTTGGGGTTTATTTTAATTTTCGTAAATAATAATCCTCTCCTCTAGTAATAACGTCCTTCATCGTAGTATCTGTACCCAGCCGAATATCTCCAGCCTGTGGTTGAATAACACTTTTGGCAAAAAACAAATACTGTGCTTCTTTCGGAATTGGGCGTAATCCCTCTCCAAACGGGTTCAAGACAAACAACTTTCTTGTAAGTTTATCACCCCATAACGGATATTCGTAGTCATCGTTAATAGTTCCTAGAGCGACAGAAGCATTTTGAGGCACTAACTCATTAAACTTTTGATAAGGAGTTGTAATATCTGGTCTTGCCCATGTCTGGAAAGCTACCCGTTCGGTATCGAAAGCAGAAGGTCGCCCCAATGCGGCAATTGGTAAGGCTCTTTCGTTAAGATAAACTGCCAGAATTGCTGACACCAAACCTATAAGCACTACGATAGAAGTATATGTTTTTAGGATAAATGCCTTTTTAGCCAATAATCCCCATGGTTCAGTAAAAAGTAATGCCAAAAATGGTACAGCATATACGGCACTGCTTATCATGTATCGGCCTTTCCAAGGGTCATAAGCAGCAGTAAAAGATAGAGCTAAGAAATGTAAAATGAATGCTATTCCAAAACAATAATACGCTTTCTTGACTCTTAACATGCCGAGCATTGTCAGTACAAAAAGAGGTAAAATAAGACCAAACCCAAAAATGCCCCAGTAGGGATTACAATTGAAAAATTCAAATCGTCTATTATAGGTAAAAGGGATAATCGTATAATCCGTCTTTTCTTCCAAACGAAGTGGACTTTTCTTTTCAAGCCAAATAATAGGCTTCTTCATTTCTTGATTAATCTTTTCTCCTACAGTCCAGTTACGTAAACCATCCATATTAATCAAATCAATCGAATAGCGAATGATATTACGTGAGCCTTGAATAAGTAAGTTCTTTTTAGTACCTGCTCGCTCGATAGATTGGTGATATAAAGCCGTCGGAGGACCAATAGGATGATGAAAGACTTGAATGTTTTTAATATAGCCCGTTGGAAAAGTAAAAAAGCATAAACCAATAAAGATGGCAAAAGCAAAATGTTTGAAACGTAACCAAGCTAAAGCGAACCATTCTTTTAGGGTCTGAAGCAAACCTCCATCGTCATAAAAAACGGTATAAAGAATAATAAAAAACAAAGGAGGTAAAGAGAACACAAAGGTAATTTTATGCCCTAACGTAATCCCAAAGGTAATTCCTGCGAGGTATAAATAGCGTATAAGTTTGGTCGTATTGAACGAAAATAGAAAATAGACAAAACAGCTCAAATAGGCAGCTAACACCACATCCGTTTCTGTCGTAATTGATTGCATTAATACATCAGGTAATAACCAGATGATTAAACCGCAAAAAACACTCGCTGTAAAGTTATTCGTTAAATTCCGAACTGTTCCAAACATCGATAGCCCCAAAATGAGATAAGAGGCATGATGAATCGCTTTAAAAAAGTTTTCTACCTTGCCAGACATGAGGTAATGATATATCTGAAGGGTACAAATACTTTTAGGATAGGTATCCATATTCCAGTTTGTTCCTCCAAAATGAGCCATTGTGTGATGCTGTAAATAATACAACAAACGATTCAAATGCCCTGTCATACTATCCCATTCATTAGGAGGAGTAAAACAAATAAGTAATAAATTGGTAATCTCAACAATAGCAAAAGTCGCTAAAAGACCTCCAAAAATATACTTAAGAAGCAATGATAAACCTCCAAACCAATTCCAAACGAGTTGAATACGGCTACCAATTAATTCAAAAATAGTAAATCGTTCTACTTCTTCTTGGTGAAAGACTTTTTTGAAGATGGTGTAAAAAAAGATAACTGGAACAAATACTCCTATTGCCCAAAAACGTCTGTCATCGGTTCGATCAATCGCAGATAGCACAAAGCCCGTTCCGATTACACTGGCACAAAATAAGATATGAGCTGTCAGAATTATATCTATCAAGGATTTTCTACTAACCCTTGAGGCCACTCTAAATACGAAGCCAATAAAGACAAGATATAGGGTAAGATATAAAAAAGTCATAGTGATAAAATTATGCTAAAGAAGTGTTAACAATCTGGCAGATTCTGACTACGTCTGCATGAGCTAAATCATAGTAAAGTGGTAATGCCAGAGCTCTCAGGGCGTAGTCATCCGAGATAGGGCAATTACTGGTACTAGTCACAAAAGAAAGCGAGCTCAACGACGGATAGAAATAGCGTCGTGGGAATATATTTTCCGCTTCCAGTGCGGCACGAACTTTCAATAGAATTGCTTCAGAAGGTAGTAAGATAGGAAAATAAGCATAATTACGCTCTACGACTCCTTTCGTTACAATAGGTTGTGAAATTTTAGACCAGTCTAAGCCTGCTTCATATAAATCCACAATTGCTTTTCTCGCCTCAATAATCTGCGGCACTCTTGGTAAATTACATAAGCCCATTGCTGCATGAAACTCAGAGTTTTTACCATTAATCCCAATGGTAAAATAGTCATCTCCTTTATGTCCAAAGCTACGATAACGATCGAGTAGCCAAGCATATTCATCATTATCAGTAATAACAGCACCACCTTCGATTGAGTGAAACACTTTCGTTGAGTGAAAACTGCAAGTACTGATATCACCAAAAGAAAGTAGCGACTTACCGTCTACTTTTACTCCAAAAGCATGAGCCGCATCATAAATTAGCTTTAACTGATACTTATCAGCGATTGCTTGTAGGGCATCCACATCACAAGGATTACCATAGACGTGTGTTACCAAAATTGCTTCTGTATTTTCTGTGATAGCTGCTTCCACTTTAGCAGGGTCAACACAGTAATCACTTTCTAAAATATCGGCAAAGACAGGTACGCAATTTTCCCAGATGATGGCATGAGAGGTAGCACAATAAGAAAAAGGAGTTGTAATAACCTCTTTCGTTATGTTCAAAGCTTTCAATGCCAACTGAATTGCTATTGTACCATTTGAAACGAACAAACAGTGTTTCACTCCCAAGTATTCCCGCAGTTGCTTTTCTAACTCTTGCACCAACGGCCCATTATTGGTTAGTTGATTTCGCTCCCAAATCCCCTGCACATATTGCTGGTACTCTTCTAATGGAGGTAAAAATGTTTTTGTTACGTTTATCATTTTAGTTAATCATTAAAAACTGTCAATCACAACAGAAGCGTTTGTTTTGACAACACTTCAATTTCTCCATTAACTAAAATTATTAAATTCAAGTTGGGTAATAGGGAAATCGATTTTGGGACGAATATAACCTGGCCATTTGCCATACCAAGCCATTCCTTCACGGTAATCTTCAATTTCAAAAATTAACGCCTCTTCAAAATTAAAGAGCGGAAGTGCTGTATCTTTCACAACCATAAATGAAATTGAATAAGACCCATCATTTAAGAAATTGTTCGGTATATCACATTCGGCTGTTATAATCCCTTTTTTGAAAGCTTTAGACTCTGTACCAATATTAAAGATACACTCTCCTGTTAATGAATTCAGGTGTAAACTAATGTTCAAATTAGCTTCATCTAGCATATTCCAGAATTCGATTTTCACTTTAAAGCTAGTACGAATATCTAGGTGTCGTTGGCTATCCACATAATTTGGAATAATACGAATACTTTTCAAGCGAATTTTGTCATTCCCTGGAGCTTCCTCTGGCGAAGTATAAACGGCTTCTAACTCTGTTTTCTGCACATGACTCAAATAAGTAGCAAGTACCTGAGACGTTTCACCCATTTCAATCAACTGTCCTTTTTGCATAAACATCGACTTGTTACAAAGTCCTTGAACAGCAGTTAAGTTATGACTAACAAAAAGAATGGTTCTACCAGAAACGGAAGCATCTTTCATTTTGCCAAGGCATTTACGTTGAAATTCGGCATCCCCTACAGCTAGCACCTCATCAACAATCATGATTTCTGGTTCTAAGTGAGCTGAAATTGCAAAACCCAGACGAACATACATTCCAGATGAATAACGTTTTACGGGAGTATCCAAGAACTTTTCGACCCCTGCGAAGTCAACAATGGCATCAAAGTGGCGTTTGATTTCATCTCGTTTCATTCCAAGAATAGCTCCGTTTAAGAAAATATTCTCTCTACCAGAAAGTTCTGGATGGAAACCAGTACCTACTTCAAGTAAGCTCGCTACTCGTCCACTAATTTTAACACTTCCATGAGTAGGTTCCGTAATTCGACTCAATACTTTCAATAAAGTAGATTTTCCTGCTCCATTAGAGCCAATCACTCCTACTCTATCTCCTTGGTCAATTTTAAAACTTACATCTTTCAATGCCCAAAAATCTTCGTGAGCAATTTCGTCCTCATTTTTCTTTCCAGAAAAAATATTCTTAATGCTATCGGTTACTAACTCTCTAAAGGTGTCTTTGGTATTTCCTTTTTTGTGGTCTATAATATAGCGTTTGCTGATATTTTGTGCTTCAATAACGGTCATCATGCAATCTCTTAAATATAATCAACAAATGAATTTTCTTTTTTACGGAAGAAATAGACTGCGATTATGGTAGTAATAACAATGAAAATTAACGATGGAATAAAGCTACTCCAGTCAAAATAAGGATAGTCAGGTAGAATACTCCATCTGAATCCCTCTATAATTCCTGCTAATGGATTAATCCAATAGTAATACTTAAACCAAGATAAGCCTTGAATGGTCGCAACGGAATAAGCTACAGGACACACAAAGAAACCGTACTGCACAATGAGAGGTACAAGCTGCTGAAAATCCCTAAATTGTACATTTAATGCAGCAAAAATAACTCCAAGGCTAAGAGCGGCTAAATAACCTAATAATAAGAAAAGAGGCACTAAAACCAGATGCCAGTTTGGAATTACTCCTTTAAAAAGTAAAAAAGGAAGTAGAATCGCAAAGCCTACAAAAAAGTCTAATAAAGGTACTGCTGCTGCACTCAAAGGCATTAGCAGTCGAGGAAAATACACCTTCGATACCAGATTGGCATTTCCTGTAATACTATTACTCACTTGTTGAAAAGAAGAAGCAAAGAAATTCCAGAAAATAACTCCAGAAAAAACAATCAATCCAAAATCAATATTTGATTTATCTTCAATTTTAGCAACTTTATGGAAGGCAAATACGAATGCCAATACCGTCATTACTGGACGAACTACCGCCCAAGCGACACCTACAAATGTTTGTTTATAGCGAACCGTGACATCTCTTTTAGCCAAGATATACAGTAATTCTTTGAATTTCCATAAATCTCGCCAATAATACCTTTCTGATCGTCCTGCCTCAATAATTGTTTCTTGCATTATTATTTGATAAAATAGATGTTACAAATTAAATGTCCTGCTTAACTTCTTCCAGTACCTTTTTAATGGCTACATAAAGTAACATTAATACAAACCCTACGAATGCACCCACGTAACGTCCTTTATTAATACCTGCAAAGTCAGCACCAATTGGTAATTCTGAATCGTCCAAGATCGTTAACAAAGGAGACTCTTTCACCATTGAAAACTTCAACTGGTCTAAACTTCTTACTGCATCAAAATACATCCCCTGTAACTGACTGCTGCTTGCACTCAATCGTTGTTGTTCTAGCAAGCCCTGTTGCATAATCACTTGCTGATTTCTGTCCATCAACTGAGCATAACGACGTTGTGTTCCATATAGCTGATTTTTTAATGAGTCAACTCTTCTATCTACAATCGTCAATAACTCTCTCGTCTTTTTAGTTTTCGTTTCGATATAAAACTCTGTTACTGTTTCTAAAAAGGTTTCCGCCCAGATATGAGAAAGCGTATCATTACGAGTTTTCACTGACAAGGTCAAAAATGTTGACTTTTTATTAAGTGTATTAGCAGGCTTAATCGACGTAATAGGGTCTAAGAATACCTGTATTGAACGTAATTTATTTCGTTCTTCTACCGTAAATTTAGCGTAGTTATTGTGCTTATATCTAAAGTTTTTGAAGCTTTCATCTTTCTTCCAATCATCTTCGATTGCTCCACTTTTAGCTAAAAATAAGTTTGCAAAAATTACTTTTTGTCCCTTGTAATCAACCATTTTCAACAGAGCTCTATTGTAGATATTATGCGTTTTCACTAACTCCATGAAGTTATCGCCACTAAACAAATTGGCATTGCCAGCTCCGCCTCCGCCCATACCAAAGGCACTTGCAATTTCGGCTAAGCCTCCTTCTCCTGAGACAGCTCCATTTTCCATATTAAATAGAATATTGGCTGTATAAAGTGGCTCTTTTTTAGTAAAAAAGTCAAAGGCTGTACCCAAAAGTGAACCCACTACCGCAGCAATAAGGAGCACTTTCCAATTACGAACAACTAAATTTTTAAACTTTACTAACTTTACGACTATATCCTTTAGCGTAAACTGTTCTTCTGGTGATAAGGGTTTTATTTCTGACATAGTATAATTTTATAGATATGTTGTTCTTATATGATATGTGCTTATTGTAAAGTACGAATAAGAGCGACAATACCAACAATTCCTGATAATGAAGCTGACACAGTTGATATTACAGATAATAACTGCTGAGTTGCTCCTGTTTTCAAATTCAATTTAGGAACGATAATTTCCGAACCTGGCTCTACTTTTGGATAGACATTCACTAATCCTAGTACTTTACGAGTTCTATCTACAGAACCATTGGCATAAATGATATAAGCACGTTTACGAGATGATAATTCGGTGAAACCACCTGCTTCTGAGATATAGTGCTTAAATGGCATACCTTTCATAAAACGAGTAGAAGTTGGGTACAATAATTCACCCTGTAAACGTACCGTTTGAGGTTCTTTCGGAATACGTAAAATATCGCCATCTTGTAAAATCATATTGGCATCACTTGCTGGATTGTCTAATGCTTCTACTAAATCAATCCCGATTGACTCTTGTGAGAACTCTTTCACTTCTTCCACCTTCACCACTTCGTCAGTACGAGCATCTGCTAAGTCTTGGGCTACTTTTCTTCTACGTTCTACTTCTGCAGCAGGGATTTTTACCTGACGAATTAACGTAGCACCTTTCGGGTATGCTTGGTTATTTAACCCTCCTGCACGCTTAACGATATCATAAATTTTCTCATCCTTACGCTCTAAACCATAAGTACTAGGAAACACTACCTGTCCTTCTACTGAAACAAACTGCTGTTTTTCATAATTAGGAGATGAACGAACAAAGACTTCATCGTAAGGTTCTAAGATAAACTTAGATGCTGTCTCATTCAAGGACAAATCTGCATTAATAGCAAATTGGAAACGCTCTCCAATTACAGGGGTAATCTGTGTAGGATCATCTTTCCCAATATTTTTCTTTCTTCTAATTACTTCTACTCTTCCTGTTGCAGCTGATTCTTTTAAGCCTCCTGCTTTAATAATCAAATCTTCAACGGTCATATTTTTCAAATACGGGAACACACCATTCTGTTTTGCGTCAGCGTTAACAGGAGCAGCACCTAACGTGCTTACATCGCTAGTAGTAGGTGCTGTAACTTTCAGGTTGATTTCACCTTGAATACGAACGACCTGACTTTCGATTAATTCATGACTCGAATAAACCATTACTTCATCCTGACGTTTCAAGACAACATCTTCCACTTTTCCAGCTACTAAATCTTTATAATTAATAGCCATACTAGTTTTCGATAAGTCATCATTGATACGAATAATTTCAATTCTAGATAAGAAAGCATCCTCTGTAAAACCATCAGCTCTCTTAATCAATTTCGTTAAGGTAGGGTTATCCGTAACCGAGTAAGTACCTGGTCTGAAAACTGAACCCGATAGTTTGATAAGATTTTCAAAACGAGTCGTTAACACTTTTTCTACATTAATAACATCACCAGGCTTAGGATAGAAAGAAGATAATAAATCGCCATTTAAGTCGATTAACTTCATCTCTTTATCTGTAAAACGTTGTACTTTCAAGATTTCACGGTATGCTTCTGGTTTAAATCCACCTGCATAATCAGCAATGATACGCTCTAAACTTTCATGACCATGAACTTCAAAAATGGCAGGCTTCTTTACATTTCCTGTAATCTCTACTCTATTTTTATAGTATCCAACCTGTACAATATCTTGGTCTTTTAAAGTAATATTTTGACGTAAGTTACCTGTAGTCAATAAATCGTATAAATCGACCTGAGCCACTAATTTTTTCCCTCTGATTACTCGAATATCTCTGAATGTACCATTTTCATTTGGACCACCTGACAAGCGTAATGCAACCATTACATCGCCTAAAGATGGCATTGAGTACGTACCTGGAGCAATTACCTCACCAATTACACTTACTTTAATAGTCCTGATACTTCCTAACGAAACCGTTGCACTCGTATTTGCAGGATAGCCATTGTAAGACTTTAATCCTACAAAAATTTGAGATAGACGATTAACAATACGGTGCTTAGCCTCTTCAATGGTTAATCCATTGACAGGAATAGCTCCTACTTTTTCTACTTTAATATATCCGTCTGGAGTTACAGGAAGCGTATAGTGAGCTTCAGAGTAACCTGTAATATCAATAATAATTTCATCGTCTGGCCCTAAAACATAGTTCTTAGGAGTAGCCATACGTTCAACATTTGCCGTAAACGCTCTATCATTATTAAAAATAGAATAACCAAAGAGTTTTTTACGATACGCTAATGTGGCAGAATCTCCTGAAGATGCTTTCTTAACCTCTGTTGCTGCTCTAAGCGAATCAGCTACATTCGTTTCTTTTGATGTAGTCTTAACGGAACGTACTCCCGAGCCTTTTGAATCTCCTTTGATACTTGATGCACTCACAGATGAACCACCTTGTAGCATTGAGGCTGCAGACTGTAATGAGGATAAATTATAAGGACTAATTTGAGCGACAAGCGAATTGGTCGTAAGTAAAAAACCTAAGCAAAAAATGCTTACAATGGTTTTTTTAAGAAAAGATGAGAATGGCATTGTTTCGGTCTTATGGGATGATTTACTTGAAAACGAAGATGTGCGTAAAAACATATTTTTAAACATAGTGCTCGCCCCTTGATGGAATAAAGGAATTATTTTTATTTAGACACTCCAGTAGCTATACCAAAGCGAATGCAAAGTAAATGAACTTTTACCTAATTCTAAGCTTCAATGACTAGATAAATTCATCGAGAGGCAATTAAACCCTTGTAAATTCATAAAATTTGTATGTTTTTTGTAGTTTTGCTAATTATCTGATTAAGTTTTTACAAGGAAGCAGATTACTATACTAACTAAGTGTTATCTGTTTATTAAATTACCCACACGATTATGTCGGAAACTCCAAACAATGTTCAATACACAGAAGACAATATTCGCTCGCTCGACTGGAAAGAACATATTCGTCTGCGTCCAGGGATGTATATTGGTAAACTCGGCGACGGTTCTTCTGCGGATGATGGAATTTATGTTTTAGTAAAGGAAATCATGGACAACTCCATCGATGAACACATGATGGGGCATGGAAAAGCTATTGATATTAAAATCTCAGATCACCGTGTCGAAGTTCGTGATTATGGTAGAGGAATCCCTCTTGGTAAAGTCATCGACTGTGTTTCTAAAATTAATACAGGGGGTAAATACGACTCTGGAGCATTCCAAAAGTCCGTTGGTTTGAACGGAGTTGGTACGAAGGCGACGAATGCCCTGTCTAATTATTTTAAAGTACAGTCATTCCGTGATGGAAAAACAAAATGGGCAGAGTTTAAACAAGGGGAACTTACTGCCGAATCCGTAGATGGTGAAAGTACGAATGCTAAAAATGGAACGCATATTGCCTTTGAACCAGACAATACCATTTTTAAAAACTATCATTTTATCCCACAATATTTAGATAATTTATTCTGGAATTATGCCTATCTAAATGCGGGTTTGTCTATTAATTTCAACGGACAAAAGTATTTTTCTCAGAAAGGATTACATGATTTACTGAGTAAAAAAACGAACGAAGAAGAAAATCGTTATCCAATTATCCATTTAAGAGGAAATGATATTGAAATTGCCATGACTCATGGTAATCAATATGGAGAAGAGTATTATTCTTTTGTAAATGGCCAAAATACGACCCAAGGAGGAACTCACTTACAAGCCTTCAGAGAAGCACTAGTTCGTACAGTACGTGATTTTTACAAGAAAGATTATGCTCCCGAAGATGTACGCTCAAGTATTGTCGCTGCGGTTGCAATTAGAGTTCAAGAGCCTGTTTTTGAATCACAAACAAAAACTAAATTGGGCTCAAATACCATGTCTCCAGACAGCTCTTCGCAAACCGTAAGAAGCTTTATTGGGGACTTCATTAAAACGGAGCTAGACAATTTCTTGCACAAGAATCCCGTAGTTGCCGAAGCTATTAAAAAGCGTATCGAGCAATCTGAAAGAGAACGAAAGGATATTGCAGGTATCAAGAAACTAGCAAATGACCGTGCTAAAAAAGCCAACCTTCACAATAAGAAACTAAGAGATTGCCGTATCCATCGTACAGATGAAAAATCAGACGACCGTTACAGCTCTATGTTGTTTATTACTGAAGGGGATTCTGCTAGTGGTTCGATTACTAAATCTCGTAATGTTCAAACTCAAGCAGTATTTAGTTTACGGGGAAAACCCCTCAACTGTTTTGGCTTGACCAAGAAAATTGTTTATGAAAATGAAGAGTTCAACCTACTTCAACACGCTTTAAATATTGAAGATGGGTTAGACGGATTACGATACGAAAAAATCATTATCTCTACGGATGCCGATGTCGATGGAATGCACATTCGTTTATTGATGATGACCTTTTTCTTACAATTTTTCCCTGATTTGGTGAGAAATGGACATCTATATATCCTCGAAACACCTCTTTTCCGTGTCAGAAATAAGAAAGAAACTCGTTATTGCTATTCGGATGAAGAACGTCAAAAAGCAATTAAGGATTTGGGTCCAAAACCTGAAATTACTCGCTTTAAGGGATTAGGAGAAATTTCTCCAGAAGAGTTCGGCAAGTTTATTGGCGACAATATTCGTCTTGAACCTGTTATTCTTGAAAAAGATACAACCATTCCGAAGATTTTGAATTATTACATGGGCAAAAATACCCCAGACCGTCAAAAATTCATTATTGAAAATCTAATTATTGAAAAAGACCCTGCTGAATTTGCAGCATAACATTCAAACCCTGGGTTGTGTGAAAAGTTAACAGTTTATGAGTAGTAATCGTCGCTCTGCTAAAAAATCTTAACAGATATGTAAAGCAATAGTTTTGCATTATTACTTACTTTTAACTCTATACTTTTACACACCCTCTTTTTTACCCATGACATTAGAAGAGCTTAGACAACAAATTGACTCACTTGATGACCAATTGCTTGAGACACTAAACAAGCGAATGGAAGTAGTGAAGCAGGTTGGGGAATTTAAAAAAACTACTCAAACGGTTATTTATCGTCCCGAAAGAGAAAAACAAATCATCGACAGACTTTCTGCTAATAATGAGGGCTTGTTGAATCGTGCGGCGATTGAGGCTATTTTTTTAGAAATTTTTGCTGTTTCTAGAAACTTAGAATTACCCGAGCGTATCGCTTATTTAGGGCCAGAAGGTAGCTTTACACACCAAGCTGCGGAAAGTAGATTTGGAGCCATGAGCGACTATCTAGCTCTTCCTAATATCCGTTCTGTATTTGAAAGTGTGGACACTCGTAGAGCTCGATTTGGAATTGTTCCTATCGAAAACAACTTAGAAGGGATTGTCAAAGAGACGATTGACTTATTGAATGAAACCGATTTAAAAATCGTAGCGGAAATCGTAATCCCTGTGCATTTCACCTTTGCAACAAAAGCAGATAAGCTTTCTGATATTAAAACGATTTACTCAAAGGACATCGCTTTTGGTCAGTGTGAGAAGTTCATTGATGAATACTTTGGAGGAAAATCAGAAGATTTCTTTACCGAAGTGGACTCTACTTCAAAAGCAGCAAAATTAGCTAGTGCCGATGCTAGTACTGCTGCCATCTGCTCGCATATTGCAGCCAAACTATTTGATGTACCTATCTTGTTTGATAACATTCAAGATTCTTCTCAAAATAGAACTCGCTTTTTTATCATTGCCAAAGACTTTGTTAACCAACGTAGTGGGAATGATAAAACAACCATTATCGCAAAATTACCAGATGATGGCAAACCAGGAACACTCGTTCGTTTCTTGCAAGAGTTTGAAAGTCAAAACATTAATTTAATCAAAATTGAAAGTCGTCCTGTAAAAGAAGGAGATAGCTTCAACTTCTGGTTCTTAATGGAGTTTGAAGGTTATTTCTTGGATGAAAATATTCAGGTTGTAATGGAAAAACACAAGTCAGAAGTCAAGTGGCTAGGAAGTTATGTCAAGATGCTTTAAGCACTACTATATTTACAAAAAAGAGGGTCTTCGTATAATATGAAGACCCTCTTTTTGTTATGACAAAGCATTTTATATCAGAAATAAATACCTACACTCGCCACGATATTATCTTGTGTCTTTTTAATAATTGCCGAAGCTTGGCTATTATCATTTAAGAAATAGGGAGTATAAATCTGGTCAGTTGTACTATGCACGAAGCCCAAATCTAAGTGAAAGCTATTGTTTTTGTAGCCAATACCAGCCGAAAGACTCTGAGTACCTAAATTTACGTTAGGTTTAGAAGAGCCTGAGAAAATTTTTGTTTCGTTATAAGGGCTACCATAATAACCATAACCCGCTCTCAATGATACATGTTGAGTAGCTCTAAACTCGCCCCCAAGTTTCAAATTCCAAACATTCTGGTAAATACTTTTCACCTCTGCTTCTGCTCCTTTTAGATTTGAAATTAACCCTTGGTCATCCATATCTGTATAAAAGCGAATACCTCTATAATTTACATATTCGGCATCGGCTGAAATAAACCCTTTTTTACCAAAAAAGATAGACGCTCCTAAATTAGCTTTAAAAGGGTTCGTCATATTGTAATTTTCAACGTTCTCTGCAATATTTACTCGAGGGGCTTTCGTAGCATAATAGGCTCCATTTTTCTGCACAATACCATACCCTAAGTTCGAAAGCTTACTCAAAATATTGGTTTGTGTTGTAGCAAAATAGTTGCTCAAGGGAATACCTCCTATTTTAGAAGCGTCAATGGTAGTTAATACGGAAGAAGAGTAAGTACCATCTACACTGTACCACGTTGGTGTCGTAATTGAACCGCCAAAACGAATGGTTTCATTGGGACGATAGACGAACCCTCCTGTCAAGTTTAACCCCGAACCAGAGGTACTCAAAATTTTAGAATACTCTACCGAAGAAATTGCATCGTAATTGGTGACATTCTCCTTCAGCGTACTTTTTGTTTCGTAACTAAAAGAAGGAATGCCTAAAGAGAAACCTAAATACAGTTTTTCATTGGCTGTTCCCCCATAAGATAACGTCCATTGACTCGTTCTTCCAGTTGAAGAGAATAAATAGTTTTGTGTAGGAGCTAATTTGGTTGCTTCTACTCCATCAAACTGCAAAGGCGATGTGCCAATTCTTGGTTGAAGTAAAAAAGACCAATAGTAAGCATCCGAAGAGTAATAATAGTTAGGAGCATCAATGAATAAGCCATCTTGTAGGTCATCGGGCGAAATCTGCTCCGATGTTGCCCGCTCTGCAAAGGAATCCGTAATTGAGCTACCTGAGTTACCACTAAAGGCAACGCTATTCCCTAACGAACTATTTCGGGTATAACCTATTCCAAAACTACCACGCCATGCTCCTTTGTATTGTGGTTCATTTCCTGCAAACACAATGCTCAAATTTGCTAAATTAAAATTACTAACGCTAGAAGTCGTTGCACTTCCTCCTCCAAATGTAGAAGAGGTAGCTCCTAACGATACCCCTGGACTAAAGCTAAATTCGGAACGGGTATAAAAACCTAAACCTGCGGGATTACCCGAAATAGACGAAACATCACCGCCTAGAGAGGAATACTGTCCTCCTATTCCGATAAATCGAGCCGACCCTGTTGGCCCAGTCTGAGCAAACATTTTTGCAAGAGACTCATATCCGTTGTCTTGTGCTTGTACCTGTGATACGCCAAAGAACAGGAGTGACAAACATAAAAAGCGATTAAGTTTCATAAGAATCAATATTAAAGATTTTGTCTAATGACAATCGTTAGACGAAAAAACCCCACTAATAGCGAGGTTTTTCGTGTTAATATTCTGTTAATGGTACTAACGTGAGCCTCTTGAGCGTCCACCGTCGCCACCACTACTTCCGCCACCTGATGAACCACTTGAGCTACCACCAGATGAACCACTGCTGTAAGACGAAGTAGAACGACCTTGAGATGAACTAGAAGAGTTTCCTCCTCTTGACCAGTCCCAAGCATTGTTATTCGAGTTGCTATTGCTCGAAGTCGTTGTTGTAGCAGGTCTGCTATACGAACTACTTCCATCTCGCTGTGGACGACTGTAATAAGTATTGTTATTCGAATTTTGAGATGAGCTAGCACCCTGACGACTTCCTGTTGTTGTTCCTCTTGAAGGACGGCTCGCTGAATTGTAATCTCCGTTATAGGTAGATTGTGAACGGTAGCTTCTATTTGCATCTACATTTGACCAACTATAACGCTTATTCGCTCCTGTTACTGCACTAGAATAGTTATTGTACACATACGTATTGCCATAGCCATAATAAGACGAATAGCGTCCCCAAGGATCATAATAATTCGAATATCCCCATGGGTTATATGAATACGCACTATACCCCCAAGGACTATAGAATGAGCTGTATCCATAATTATTCCAACCCAAATTGAAACCACTGCCGTAAGACCAACGACTACCACCCCATGCAAATGGATCATAATAACCATAACTATTATAAGCACTATAACCTCCCCAAGGAGAATAACCATATCCAAAGGTTATACCAGGATTGTTATACCATGTATTAACACTACTGTAAGGGCTATAATAGCTGGACGCATAATTAGATGAATAGTTATTTTGATATGCTTGACGAGAGTTAACCCAATTCTGTGAATAATATTCATCAGTGGCCGTATTTTGCTGAGACTGATTTGAATAATAATCTGAATTACCATTTTGGTAACCGTTATCATATTGAATCACAGGACGTTCTGCTAAATTCGCCGAACGTATTTCATCAGCAGATGCGTATAAATCGTCATAAACTTCACTCGTTGACGTTTTCTTAGCAACTTGTGCCGAAGGGCTGCATCCCCAAACAATACCCATCAGCAACGCAGCCGAAAAAAGTTTGATTGATTGTTGGACGTTCATGTTTGTTGAAATTAAAGGTGATTTATTAAGCATTAACTAGCTCGTAGGCTTTAGAGCTTTTTTCATTTGCCTATTTGATACTAACTATGACACTGCTGAACCGTCAAAAACCATCTAGGTACACGGATTTTCTGAGCAAAAGAGCCGATAACAGAGCTACTTAGAAGTACAAAACAAACTTAAATAAAATAAACGATAACCTATTTGAATTAACATATTATTAACGAAAAAAGTGCAACAAATGTTATAAACGCTACATAATGTGTGTAACATTCTATCGGCTAACACCCCAGAACACCAGCGAGTATTGGAAGTTTGTTCCCACATTTTTCTAATTATTCATTTATCCTCATATATCGCTAAGACACCCTTCTGAAGAAATCCCCCTATTTTCAGAACTAAGTAAATAGCGACTACTTCTAAAATTTGTTTTGTATTTGTGTCAAAACGAGCGTAATTTTGGAGTTTACAAGGCATACGGAAATAATAAAATCAAGATATGAGCAAGAGCCTACCAAAACGTAGCGAAAACTATTCAGAGTGGTATAATGAATTAGTAAAGAGAGCAGATTTAGCCGAAAATTCAGCCGTACGAGGTTGTATGATTATCAAACCTTATGGCTATTCTATCTGGGAAAAAATGCAACGTGCTTTGGATGATATGTTCAAAGAAACAGGACATTCAAATGCGTATTTCCCTCTTTTTGTGCCTAAAAGTTTGTTTGAAGCAGAAGAAACTAATGCTGAGGGCTTTGCAAAAGAATGTGCTGTAGTAACGCACTATCGTTTAAAAAATGACCCTGACCATAAAGGTAAATTAATCGTTGACCCCAATGCAAAACTTGAGGAAGAATTAATCGTTCGTCCTACTAGTGAAGCCATTATCTGGAATACCTATCGCAATTGGGTTCAGTCGCACCGTGACCTTCCATTATTGATTAACCAATGGGCTAACGTAGTTCGTTGGGAAATGCGTACTCGTTTGTTCCTTCGTACTGCCGAATTCCTATGGCAAGAAGGGCACACAGCTCATGCAACCAAAGAAGAGGCCATCGAAGAAACCGAACAAATGCTTCATGTATACGGAACATTTGCCGAAGAATTTATGGCTGTCCCTGTAATTCGTGGTAAGAAAACGGCTAACGAACGTTTTGCAGGAGCTGATGATACTTACTGTATTGAGGCAATGATGCAAGATGGAAAAGCATTACAGGCAGGTACTTCGCACTTCTTGGGTCAAAATTTTGCAAAAGCTTTTGACGTGAAATTTACTAATAAAGAAAACCAACAAGATTATGTTTGGGGTACTTCTTGGGGTGTTTCAACCCGTTTGATGGGAGCGTTAATTATGGCTCACTCGGATGATGAAGGATTAGTACTTCCTCCAAAGTTAGCACCAATTCAAGTGGTAATTGTACCGATTTTCAAAGGTGCAGAGCAACTAGCCTTGATTTCTGAAACGATTAATCCAATCGTAAAAGAATTGAAGAAAAGAGGTATTTCTGTTAAATTCGATACGTCGGATAAACAATCTCCTGGTTTCAAATTTGCGGAATACGAATTAAAAGGCGTACCTGTTCGTTTAGCTATCGGTGCGAGAGATTTAGGAAATGGCACGGTAGAAATTGCTCGTCGTGATACGAAAGTAAAACAAACCTATCCATTGGAAGGAGTTGTAGAAACGATTAGCAACTTATTGGACGAAATTCAAGAAAATATTTATCAACGTGCATTCAATTTCCGTGCAGCCAATACACACGTAATTGATACATGGGAGGATTTCGTAAAAACGCTTGACGAACAACCTGGCTTTATCTCAGCTCACTGGGATGGTTCGCCAGAAACAGAAGAAAAAATTAAAGAATTAACCAAAGCAACAATCCGTTGTATTCCATTGGATGCTGTGGAAGAAGAAGGTAAATGTATTCTTACAGGAAACCCTTCAAGTCGCCGTGTGATTTTTGCAAGAGCATATTAATAGTAAAAAGAAGGCTTCGTTCAACGAGGCCTTCTTGATTTAACCATCATTTTATCTATGAAACGCCATCATAATAGCCTGACAGTCAACGTCAGTCTTAGGCGTTCCTTCTGATACCTTCGACAATAAAACATACAATCGGATGAAAATAATTCTTGACTATATCCTTAGTGCCATTTATTACCTCTATTTTGGACTAATGCTACTGATATTTCATGTAGCTCAAGTAATTGCTTTTAATGTGTTTGGAAAAAGAGCACAATTAATTACCTCACATTACTTAAATGCAGCGTTGTTGTATGGAATGTGGGTTTTAGGCATTTTCCCTCGCTTTATTAGCAAAGCCACTATTCCGACGAATAGACCTGTTATTTTCGTAGCAAATCACCAAAGTATGTTTGATATTTTAGGATTAACTTGGTTTTTTCATAAAAATACACCCATTTTTATCTCTAAAATTGAACTAGCAAAAGGCTATCCTTCGATTTCGTATAACTTACAAAAAAGTGGGGCAGCCTTGATTGACCGTAAAGATGGAAAACAAGCCGTAACTGAAATTGCCCGTTTGGCAAAACACATTGAAACAACAAAGTATTCGGCTGTTATTTTTCCTGAAGGAACTCGTTCAAAAACAGGACAACTTAAAGACTTTGCCATCGGTGGCGTTGCAACCCTACTTAAACGTAGTCCTAGTGCGTTGGTTGTTCCCGTTGCGATTCAAGGAAATTCTGACATTAATGGCAAACCATTCCCACTACGTACCTTCAAGGCTCTATCATGGACAAGCTTAGAACCGATTGAACCCAAAGGAAAAACGGCGGAAGAAGTTGTTGCTCTTGCAAGAACAGCGATTGCCTCTGAAATGGGACAAGCATAAGTATGCGTAAGTTTTCCTCAAAAACTCATTGGATGTTAGGTCTTTCTGTAGGTCTAAACATCCTCTTACTATTATTAGGCGGAACGCTCGTCTATTCTTTTCGTAACCGAATATACGAGCGTTTCTTCCCTTCTGAAAACACGACCATTTTAGTACTTGGCGACTCCATGCTTGCTCAAGAAAATTGGTCACTCCTACTCCACCGCAATGACCTTAGCAACCATGCCTTTGGCGGTGCAATTACCCAACACCTTCTTTGGAATCTGCAACGAGGAGAATTGAACAATCCCCCTAAAATCTGTATCCTCAATGGTGGAATTAACGACCTACTTTCGGGCATACCTCCGCAACGAATCTTCCAAAACTATCAACAAATCATCGCTCTTTTGCAGGAAAAGCAAGTGCAAATTATCATTAACAGCATCTTGACGACGACTAATAATTCAAGACTCAATCAAACGATTTTAGCCTTAAATCAGCAATTAAAAGCCTATTCTGAGCAAAAAAACTGCACGTTTATTGATATTAATTCTTTATTTTCGACGAAACAAAAAGGATTAAATCCCACTTTCGCTAGAGATAGTATTCACTTAAAATCAAGAAGTTATATGGTATGGGCAAAGGAGGTAAGACGACATTTACGCTAACCAGACCCAGCTTCTAAAAGGATAATGACGTTAAAACAGTAAAAAGGTCAATAGCAGCGCCATTGACCTTTTCTAACTACACCAATATGAAAAATCCTTTCGGACTCTTCTTCTCTTCCCGAAGAAAGAGAAGAAGCTTTTATTTTATTAATACTCAGTAGTTTGCGGATTAAAGTTAGTCCACTTAGCAGTCCAATCTGTTGTGCCATCAAAAGCACCATTATAAGTAGCAGTATCAAATCCAGTTGGTAATACAACTCCATTGGTTAATACTTTTGAAGTTTTTGTTGGAGTAAATACAGGGCTATTCAACGCATTAAAGCTTGAATGAAATCCTAAATCAGTAACATTCCAAGAAACCACATTTTTACGAGCTTCATTTGTAAATAATGGTTGATTTACATTTAAACTCGCAGTAGTCAATCCTGTCAATATCAAACCTTTATAGTCAGCCTTACCCGAAGTAAAGTTAGACTGAGAAGCTGTACCCTCCAATTCAAGACCTGCTTTAGGATAAGCACCATTTACAACAGCGTTGAAAATACTTAAAGCGGAATTTCTTCTAATTCTAAAAGCTGAACGATATTTCTTGTCGATTGTCCCTGGGGCAATAAACAAACTTACGTTTGCAAATTGGGCAGAAGTCTGAGGTAGTGCTGTTGATCCAGAACCGTCATTATCAGACTCAAAACCATTTGAATCAGAACAACTACACTGATCTGCAACCGATGGGTCACGCAATGCTACAGCAAATTGTACCTTCCCAGAGAACCCGTTATCCGTATCAAAATCATCATCAAGAGTTCTGTATGAAATTAAGTGTTTTGCATTTACTGCTCCACCAAACCACTCGAAGGCATCATCACCTGAATAAGAAATTTGCACGTAATCAATTTTAGTTCCCGAACCTACTGCTCCTAAGGTCAATCCATTGATTTCTTTATCTGTCTCAAAGGCTACACCAGCAAATTCAATGCGTACGTATTTTAAAATTCCAGAGTTATCAGCATCGTTATCTCCTCCAAAAGTGGTGGTATTTTCGCCTTCAATCGTAATTGGGGTCTTGTTTACTTTTGCTTTACCCAAAATCACCAATCCGCCCCAGTCACCTGCTTTGCGGTTTCCTACTGCTTGGTTAGAGGTGAAAATAATTGGTTTGTCTGCTGTACCTTCTGCAATAATTTTTGCACCAGGCTTGATGATTAACGAGCCTTTTGTAGGTAAATCTCCTTTAATAATTGTTCCTGGCTGAATCGTAAGTGTTGCACCTGCTTCTACATATACAAAACCACTTAACAAATATTTTTTATCCGCAGTCCAAGTCGTATTTTGAGAAATTGATCCACTAATTACGACCGATTCACGGCTAGAAACTGGAGTAGGTTCTTGAAAATCATTTTCTAATTTTCCGCAAGCAACCGTACCGAATGTTAATGCTGAAAGAATGAATAGTTTATGTAATGTCTTCATTTTAATGTTATTGTTATGGGTATTTCTAGAAGGAAACTTCCAGAAATACACCGTAAAATCATTTTATGCTATTAGAATTTGTAGTTAATACCGATGGTAGATGATGTTCCACGTTTGTATGTTCTGAAAAGATCATCCACATTTGTATCAATTGACTTATCGTTATTCGTATCATTATAGAAACGGAATGGTTGATTTAACAAATCTTGAATACCTACTTTCAATTCTAAATGCGAACCAATTGCTTTTGTTAAATTCAAATCAATCACGTTACGTGGCAATTCATACACGGTCGGGAATACTACGCCATCACCTACCAAGAAAATACGTTGTCCTACTACGTTATACAAAATATTAACAGAGAAGTCACGATCAGCGTCATTGTAATATAATCCAGCGTTAATCAAATAAGGAGACTGTCCTTGTAAGAATCGACTGTCTGATGATTGTCCAGAGAAGCCTGTTTTTACGTCAGAGTCAATAATAGAAGCATTCAACAATAAGGTTAAATTATCAATTGCTTTCATGTTTGTAAGTCCTTTCAACGATTTACGCATTTCCAATTCAATTCCACGGCTAAATGCTGACTCAGCATTTCCAACTCCAAAAGCAATCCCTGAACCTGCATTTAAGATTCTTGCTTCAATCGGATTAGTGAATTGTTTATAGAAACCTGAAATCGAGATAATTTCGCTTTCTGAAGGGTAAAACTCATAACGTAAGTCATAATTAGCGATAGAAGCCGTTTTTAAGTCAGCATTACCCACTCTTGTAACATCATAGTTAAAGTCATAATAAGGGAAAGGTGCTAATTCTCTAAACTCTGGACGGTTAACAGTCTGGCTATAAGCGGCACGAATCTGATTTTTTTCGTTCAACTTGTATGACAACGTAGCTGAAGGTAACCAACTTACTAAAGGTCTATCTACACTTAATCGCTCACCACTACCACGCTTTAACGTTACTAATTGCTGGCGGTTACTTTCCGTTCTCAAACCAAATGAGGCATTGAATTTCTTCGTAAATGGTACAAAAGCGTTTACATAACCTGCATATAACTCATTACGAGCTTTGTATGAATCTTCATAGCCTGTTCCTTCGTTATAAAATAACCCCGTTGGAGACAAGTTAGATACATCAAAAAATGCCTCTGGAGCTGCCGTCAAAATTGCTTCTCCTACGTTATTTGCATTTACAATACCAAACCAACGAGCAGCAAAACTACGATCTTTCTTCTCTAAATAAGTTCCTGCACGTAGCTTGATTAATTCAGCATCTTCTGCATCCGCTTTACCTAGTTTTTGTTCAAAGTCAATTTTACCAGAGATTACATTTTCAGTTAATGACGAATAAAAACGAGCTGCTTGCTGTAAAGTTGGACTTTGCGATTGCTGAACATTAATCACAAAGGCATCCGTTGAACCCAAGGTACGGCTTGATGTAAAACGACGGTTATCAGGTTCTTGACGATTCGTATAACCATAACCTGTTGTCCAAGTTAACTTTGAACGTTCAGCCAACTCATGTGTACCACTCAATTGACCAGAATAAATACTTTTCTGTTCGTAAGTCATTGAATAGTTTTTCAATTCGACGTTGTTATTGTTATAACCTGTTCTTAATACCGTTTCTTTAGAACCTAATTGGTTAAATAGATTACGGAATTCTATTTTATGAGCTGGACTCAAGATAAATGCCCAGTTAGACATTGCACCTACACGAACATTTTCGCTGTATCCATTATCAGTATAAGCAAACTCTTTCTCACTTTTGTTAGTAGCTGCATCGGCATTGAACGCATAACGATAGAATTCTATGTTAGGGGTGCGTTGATGTGTGAAACTATAATTGACTGAGTTGATAGTCGCAATTTCAATTCCGCCAACAGTAAAACGACGGTTAAGTCCAAGATTTGCTCTAAAATCTGGTAAAACCGATAAGTTACTTAAGCTATAGTAGGTAGGCATTGCCTTAAAAGCATTCACGACAGCACTTGTATTCGCTCCAGAAAGAATGGTGCTTGTAGAAGGAATTCCAGCTGGTAACGAACGATTACCATTATCAAAACCCAACATATCTGTTGAACTTCCTTTATAATTAGTAGCTGATTGGAAGGTTGTATTATCTCTATATCCTACTGAAAAACCAGCAGTAAACGAGTTGGCATCAGGAATCGTTTTTGTGTAAATTTTAATTACACCTCTACCAAACTCACCAGGAAGATCGGCTGAGCCTTATTTGAAAATTAACATACGGTCAATCGCTGAGGAAGGAATCAAATCGAAAGAGAATGCTTTTGTATCTACTTCTGTAGAAGGAGTAATGGCATCGTTTAACATTACTGTATTGTAACGTTCATTTAAACCACGAACAATCACAAAACGATCGTCTTGAATAGAAACACCTGGAACACGACGAACCACTGCCGAAGCATCACGATCTTGTGTTTTTTGAATTTGTTGCGAAGAAATACCCACCGCAATCTGCTCTACTTTTTTAACCTCCGTAATAACAGAGACTTCTGTTCCTTTGTTTTTGTATCCTTTCACCACAACAGCATCTAAGGTCGTATTGGCTTCTTGAATACTTGTGCTAACGATGGAGGTTTTACCAGCTTCTACTCGAACATTCGGAATTTCTTTTGAAGTATAACCTACAAAACTGAATACAAGCGTATGTACACCCGCTGGAACTCTTGCAAGAATAAAGTTACCTGATACATCTGTTTGTGTACCGATTTGAAGGCCTTTAATACGAACCGCCGTTCCTAACATTGGCTCATTTGTTTTGGCATCCACCAAGGTACCTTGAATACTACCTGTTTGCGAGAAGCTCACAAATGAAGTAAGGAGAAGAAATAAAATACTGAATAGATAATTGCGTTGCATAGTGTTATTCTTTGATAAACTGTCTCTAAACTTGACTTTGCAAAGGTATTATCCGAATATTATCTAATCATTCCCATAAAGTGAACAGAGTATTAACAATACTTCCATTTTGTTAACATCTACTTAACATTGGAGATAATTTGTTAACATTAATCACTATTTCGTTATTAAATTGGGTTTAATTAAGTATAAATCCTTAATTAACAGAGAGCAATTCGTTACCCAAAAATTATCTACATATTAATTTTAAAAACCAATTGTCACGCATTTTCAAAAAAGGCTTCTGACAAAATGATTTACCGCTGGATTATGGCACATCCAACCTTACATATTGAATTTCTAAAAGAATTAGGAAAATGTTTACCCTAAAAATAAGTTGGAATTTTAGGGTAAAATAGGTAGTTTGCTTAAAGAAGAAAAACAATTATCCCCGACTACGATGCAAGGAATCATTCACTTTGAGACGTTTTTACTAACAGGCATTCTATTGAATCTCACCCCAGGCAACGATACTATTTTTATCTTAACCAAAAGTATTGGACAAGGGAAAAAAGCAGGTATTATTTCGACCTTAGGAATCAGTACAGGCAGCGTAATTCATACGCTTTTGGCGGCGTTCGGACTTTCTATTATCATAGCGAAGTCGATTATCCTTTTCAATGTCATCAAGTACGTCGGGGCAGTGTACTTACTTTATATGGGCTATCAAATGCTAACCGACAAATCTCAGTTAGCTACTTCGCAGACGAAGGAGACAAAACAAATAGTCAATTACTGGAAAATTTATAGAGATGGGATTTTGACGAATGTACTAAACCCGAAAGTTGCGCTTTTTTTCATCGCTTTTCTTCCTCAATTTATTGATTCTTCCAAGCAAGATTCGGTACTTCCTTTTTTAGCTCTAGGTACAACCTTTATTACCACAGCAACGATTTGGTCTTTTATCTTGGTTAGTTTTTCAGCAGCCTTCTTCGCCAAATTAAACCAAAATCCCCGATTTTCTAGCTACTTACATAAGCTTTGTGGTACAGCTTTGATTGGACTAGGGATAAAAGTAGCGTTTAGTGAGAGGAGATGAAAACTCCTGCATCTAAACCTGCATCAGTATTAATACTATTTTCGTTAATTTAACTAAATATTACTATGAAAAAAACGCCTATTATGCTGCTATTTTTACTAGCTACGTGTAGCCATGCTAAATCTCCCACTACCGTTGATAGAGTTTTAACAAAAACAGGTAGTAACAGTAACATAAACGTATTAAGGAATAATCCTCAAGCTTTCAATATTCAGAGTTATCGTCCTTTGAAAAACTTAAAAAACACTACTGATAGTTGTGCTAATGAAGATAAATACTGTCAGCTACTGAAAGCGATGGAAAAGGCTAAACAACAATTAATTAATGATTTAGATGCATATAGTAAATCCATTCTGGAGGGAGACAAAATGATATTCGATTCACTTGGTGTTGAAATAAGAAAGACTAATAGCCCCAATACCTTGGAGATTACGCTTCCATTTATAGTGGATAAAAAACAAGATTTAGTCTTAAAATTTAACGCTAAAATTAAGACTCAAAAAGTTGATAATCGTATTACCTGTCTTCCAGCGTCATCAGATAAAAATAAAAAAGATACTTTAGTATATACTAGCACCAATAAAGACTGGGTGATTAATGTAAAAGTATTTCATATTGTACAGAGTATCTCTGAAGACGATACTCAAACCCTCATAACAGCTTATGGAGCTATACAGATTCGCCCTATATCGGCTTGCTTGACGGTAAATGCCTCTGGTTTAAAAGCCGAACTTAGCTATCAACCTTTTTACGAGAAACATTTTCTAAAAAAATCTTCTTGGATTAATGTAAATAACTTTGTTAAGGAATAGAACTATAGTAAATTGTCCCCCTGACAGGGTCGTTGACCACTTTCAGGGGGACAATTTATACTTCTTTCCCCCCTTCAAAATCCTCAGAAATTAATTTCCGAAGCTGTTGATAAGGGCGTAAAGGCGGGCGTTTACTTGATATGGATTTATCCGCAGAAGAGCCGTTTGCTTTAGCAGCTAAGGACGAACTTGTAAAATAAGTATCTCGTACAAACTGATTAAGCTCGTCTTTTTCCATCACATTTTTCACTACTTCTCCTTTGCTATATCCGTCCTTAAATGCCTTTGTTCTGGCATCGGTTTCAGCAAGTAACATTTCTTCTTGAATCGCTTCAATTTCTTTTAGTAGATAGTGTTTTTGCTCTTCTAAATCGGTCAAAGGAGGTAATAACTTTATTTCATTTTCCAAGACTGTTTTCTGTGTTAACTGGTCAGAAAATGCCTTTTCTGCTTCTTCTAAAGCAGGCGTTAATTTACTTTTTGCTTTGGCATATCGCTTAATACGTGGGTCAATCTGCACCCAGCGAGACCAATATGCTTGCAAAATCGGAAACGAAATCCCTAAACACACCGCTCCAGCAAGGGCAAACAAAATACCCGATAACACAAAAGAAGCCAAAGCCCAAGGGCTATTAACCAAATCAAGCGTAAGTCCGTCGAAGGTTTTCAATTTAGCATCAATTTGCTGGGTCACTTGTGGCGATTGAGGAGCAGTCGGATTAAGCGGATCAAAAGCTTCGTTCTGAATATTCTTAATCGACTTATTAATTGCCTCTTTCATTTTTTCCGTTTTGTAGGCTTCATAACGGAACCAGCCCAAAATGAATAAGGTCAAGGTAGCAAACAGTACCATTGTTCCTTTAAACCAAGCATATACTTTTTTAGAACGAGGACTTGGATTTTCAGCATAAGGGCTTTCGATCAAGCGTTCGTAAGCAGGTTTTAACAAGACTGAAATCATGGCTAATCCTACGGCAAATGACCACGATTCTACATCGTTACGAATATTCAAGGCATACGCTACAATTTCATGTGAAATGATTAAATCGCCAGCCACAAAGGCAATACCCGCAAAGAAATAGATGATTCCTGCCAGAAGTGAATACTTCTGAGCAGTAGTTTTCCGTTTTTCGTTCAGATACGTAATTTTTTCTTGAAAATCGGCCACTTGCTCGTCAAGCCGTTGCTTATTTTTTTGAGCAATTTCAAAGTTTCCTAAACGTGTTTGAAGGGCATCAAACGATGATTTTTGTTGCCCTTTCACCCATTCAATGAGGTTTTTCACTTCCGAAAGTTCCCCTTTCTTTTCGTCAAGTAAACGTCCAAGCCATTCAAATTTTACCTGACTACGAACATAACCTTCGTAGTTTTCTTTTTTAACGTCTTCCAAACCACTTGTATAACCGTGTTGGAAATCGTTAAATTCAGTATGTTTTTTTTCTTGATTTTCCATAAAACTTAATGACAGTATTGACTACTCCTCTCCTTTTATTACCTGCAACATTTCTAAATCCTTTGCTCCTAGCCTACTCCGATACTTAACCGCTAAGGAGTACTCACTTTCAAAAATTTTAATGAGCATATCTCGTTGTGCATGATGACGAGTTCGTTCGGCAATTGCTTTCGTCAACACAGGTAAAATCTCGTATTTTTCTTTTCTAAATTTATCAATTTCTCCTTTATGCTTTCCGATTTCCTCCTCCCATTCTTTTACTTTTTTAACCTTATCTTTTTCTAGCTGATTCCGTTTTTGGTAAATCGTCAAATCGTCTTTAAGCAGGGTTAAATTTCCCAGTAATAGCTTTCCTGCAAACAAAAACAAGAAGAAAATAAAGGCAAACAAAGCCCACGAATTT
>JALRIJ010000019.1 GCA_023255485.1 Flectobacillus sp. | reverse complement strand
ATGGGTTAATGCAGGAAAAATTTGGGGGTATCTCTGCCGATAATAGTAGCGAAGGACTCAGCCCATACCTTGCAGATTTGAATGAAGATGGTAAAAATGAGCTCATTGTGCTTGCTAGAAATGGGTATCTGAGTGTGTTCAAAAATTTTGAAGACCAAAAAACAGCCACGTTCGTTGCCGATACAAGCCTTATATGGAACACTTCAACCCAACAATACGCTCGTGTCAATATGGGCTATAATAGTGCTCTTACTTTCGCTAAGCTAAGTACAGACTCACTAACAAGTATGGTGCAAGGAACGACTACGGGAGGACTTCGTTTACTAAAAAGTACTATTAAAAAAGTCGTTACAGGAACCGAAGAAGAAGTTAGTGACAAGGTATTAATTTACCCAAATCCAACCGATAAAATACTGAATATCAATATCTCATACCCTGCATCCGTTAGTATTTATAACCTACAAGGTCAGCAAGTAGGGTTCTGGAATAATATCCCTGCAAATGAAACCAATAGTTTAGATATTTCAGCCCTTAAAGCAGGGACTTACAGTATTCAAATCAGTAGTCCAACGAAGAGTACGAGAAAAGAAAAAATTGTTATTATCAAGTAAGGAGAGCCTACTAACGAGCCTTATAACCCGTCCCATCTAAAAACGGATTTGTAATCAGTAAAAAGCTACGGGTTAAAGCCCATAGTACCCAAAAAAATAACCCAAGCCGAAGCAAATCGGCTTGGGTTATTTTTGGGGTTTGAATAAAGACTGAATAATCTGATATATTAAATCTAAAATTTAACATTCATAATTCAGCATTACTTATCCAATTGCCACTAATTCAATATCAAAGATTAAATCTTTTCCTGCCAAAGGGTGGTTTGCATCCAAGGTAATTGTCGTGTCTGTCACTTCAGATACTACTACTGGCATTACCTGACCGTTACCATCTTGGTGCATGTTCAACTGCATACCTACTTCGTAAGGAATATCCGCTGGAATTTCAGACTTAGGGAATACCGCTAAATAATCTGGATTAACTGGGCCATAAGCTTCGTCAACTGGGATATGAACTGTCTTTTTCTCCCCGATTTCCATACCTGTAATTCCGTTGTCAAATCCTGGAATAACCATACCTTCTCCCAAAGGAAACTGTAAAGGCTCACGTCCTTCTGAACTATCAAATATAGTACCGTCTGTTAATTTTCCTGTGTAATGGACGCTTACCAAGTCGCCCGCTTTTGCTTGTGCCATTTTATGCTTTTTTTAATTTGTTCACAAAGGTCTTGATTTATTCTTTTAAAAAGAAACGACTTTCCTAAAAAACTCGTCCCTGTCATGCCCTATATTTTCAAATTATTAGAAATTAACAATAGCCTTTTAGACAAAAAAGAATTCCCGTACCTTTGTGCATCAACAGATAGTATCCGATATTTTTACAAACATGACTCCAAAAGAACAAGGGTTTTTCTTCCCACCCGAATGGCATCCACACGTGGCTACATGGCTAACGTTTCCACATAACGAAGCATCTTGGCAAGGTAACAAACGCCAACAGATGTATCCGCAGTATTTTGAATTAATTAAAGCGATTTCAAAAGGCGAAAAAGTAGGTTTAAATGTCAATAATGAAGACCTAAAAAACTTTATTTTAGGAGAAATTCCTAAGTATGACATTGACGTAAATCAGCTAGAATTTATCGTTAAGCAAACCAACGATGCTTGGTGTCGTGACCATGGCCCTGCGTTTTTGATTAATCCAACAACCAAAGAACGCATGATTGTCAATTGGGGTTACAACGCTTGGGGTGGAAAATACCCTCCCTTTAACAACGACAACGACGTTCCAACCAATATTGCTGCTCATCGTGGCTTAAACTACGTAACGCCTGGCATTATTATGGAAGGTGGTTCAGTAGAATTCAATGGAGCAGGAACAATTTTAACAAGCCGTGAGTGTTTATTGAACGAAAACCGTAATCCACACCTAAATCAAGGACAAATCGAGCAATATTTGTACGATTATTACGGAGCAGAACAAGTACTTTGGGTAAACGATGGCATTGTAGGCGATGACACCGACGGTCACATCGACGACACGACTCGTTTTGTGAACGAAGACACTGTGATTACCATGGTAGAACCTGATAAATCGGACGACAATCACGCAATATTGGACGATAATCTTCAGTTATTGAAACAAATGCGTTTGTTGAATGGTAAACAATTGAATATCGTAGAAATTCCGATGCCAACACCAATCGTATTGGATGATTTCAGAACACCTGCTTCGTATGCAAACTTCCTGATTTGTAATGCAGGCGTAATTGTTCCAATTTTTAATTGTAAAAACGATGAGGTTGCTCTTGACATCCTTTCACAAGTTTTTACAGATCGTCCTGTAATTGGCTTGCCTTCTGATAAAATTATCTGGGGACAAGGTAGTTTCCACTGTTTATCGCAGCAAGAACCTGCTGTTTAGTGGCATTTATAGAAGTTTAAACTGCTTACTACAAGTGTTTTAACTAACACTTGTAGTAAAATTCACTATATCTTGTAACCTATCTTTTACGTATTCGTAAAGATATTGTCCCCCTTATGACTATGTACAAATACAGTATCCTTATTTTGATAGGACTGATAGGTTTCAGTTCTTGTAAATCTTCCAAGCAAGCGATTAGTGGCAACTCCAACACGGGAGTCGTTACCTCCAATACCGTTACTCCTCCTCCTCCCGTAGAAAAAGAAATCACCTTGCAAGTAACAGGTTTAAAAGCAGTTAGCCTACAAGAACCTTGGTCACTTGCAGACGAAATTGTACTTACTTATACGCTTACTTCAGTAGATGAAAACCAGAAAGTAACACAAGTGTTATCGGGGTCTTGGGGAGTAGAGAATCTAAAAAAAGGAGCGGTCATTACAACAGATAAATTTCAGCCTATCAGCCTAACAATTCCCCCTAAAGGAAAATTATTGGCAACCGTTGTCTTGATGGAAGTCGATGATTACGAGAAAATTTCTAAAACACTAAAATTCATTAATACTTTTGGAGGCATTGCCAAAATCCCTACCATAGTCGTGAGTTTGGCAGAATACGAAACTCCTTTAGCAATTGTTTTCGGGGGACTACAAGCAGCAGGTTTTGCCGTTTCGACCCTCGATAAATTTAACGAAAATGATGTATTAGGACAAAATACGTTTACCCTTCCTATTACCAAACCGAATTTGAGTAAAACCCATTATACCATCCCTCTTACGTTTAAAGGAACTGGCATTACAGACCCTTTCAACTACGAATTATCGTATGATTTAACGATAAAACCCAAGCAATAGCACACTGATTATCAGCTTCATACATAATTCATTCCCTAATTGGGGTAGTTGTTAAATAGCAATTATCCCAATTATTATTTGTATTTTTACCCTCGCTATACAATAAACAGACTATCCTTGCTGTTAAATCTCATAGCATTCATCTTGTGCGTATAATCATGAAACGTTTGTATTCGGAAGTCAATAATTAGGGCTATTCAGCCAAAATAATGATTGTTTTCCCCCTTCGTTTTGCATTGATGAAATGTAATTATTAAACGAATTTTCGTCGTTTGGCAACTGTTCAAACATAACGATTGGAAGTAATGAATAAAAAAATAAGAACTTTATATCTGCTTATTATGAGCTTTTTGACACTACTGCATGTAGCAAAAGCTCAAACAGACCCCTTTGTAATAAAAATCGGAAATAGAACCATCAGTGCTGCGGAGTTTTCATCGACTTACAAAAAGCTTGTTCAGAGCGATAGCGTAAACCGAGAAAATACAGAAGCGTTCCTTCAAAATTACATCAACTACCAACTAGCTGTGTATGCAGCCGAACAACAAGGAAAAGATGCTACTGCCACATTCAAGGACGAAATCAATACGTATCGTAAAGAACTAGCCAATCCCTATTTAGTAGATAAAGGTTTATTAGACAGACTTGTTCGAGAAACATATGAACGAATGAGAGAAGAAGTTCACGTTGCTCATATTTTTATTGCTTTAGATAAAAATGCAGCTCCTGCCGATACTGCTAGTGCATTCAACGAATTATATAACCTGAGAACTAGAATTCTCAAGGGAGAAGCCTTCGAACAAATTGCAAAAAACTATTCGCAAGACCCTAGTACTGCTAGCTTAGGTGGTGACCTTGGCTTTTTGCCTATGCCCCCAGCAACGCACTATATCTTCGAATCGGTCGCTTATAACCTTCCTAAAGAGGAAATATCTATGCCTTTTAGAACGGATAAAGGATACCATATTCTAAAAGTGATAGACAAAGTCCCTGCACGAGGAAAAGTAAAACTGGCTCATATCTTGGTAAGTACTCCTGTCAATGCCACCGAAGCGGATATTAAAGCTGCCAAACGAAAAATTGATCAAGTTCACGAACTATTAAAGAAAGGCGAACCTTTTGAAGGAGTATGTCGCTCTTTCTCTGATGACCAACAGACAAAATTTAATGGTGGTGTTCGAAATAAATACTACGATGCAGGAAGTTTGATTAACGATAAAGTTGCTGACAAAATTCTTTCCCTACAAGTGAATTCGGAATTTACCGACCCTATACAAACAAACTTGGGCTGGCATATTTTCAGGGTGGTAGATAAAAAGGACATTTTACGCTTCGACGACATGGCCCAATACATCCGAGAAAAAGTCAATTCCGATGCCTCTCGAACCGCCATCACTCGTGGAAGTTTAATCAAGCGGTTGATGAAAGAAAATAACTTTCAGGAGTCTCAAGAAGCGAAACAAGTTGCCTTTGATAATTTCCATAAAGACCGTTTGGGTAACGAAGCATTCTTAAGTCAAGAACTCTTTACCATCAACGGTGAGGCAAGTAAGGTAAAAGATTTTTACGCTTTTGTCGTGAAACAACAACGACAGCTAGCCAAACAAAAAGCCAAAGACGATAAATCAATTTTAGATTGGTATAACACGTTTGTTGAAGCACAGAACATGCACTATGAAGAAGGTAATTTAGAAATAAAATACCCTGAATTTAGAAAGACCGTTCAAGAGTACAAAGAAGCTATTTTACAAAAACAAATGTTTGAAGAATTTGTCATTAAGCCTTCTTTAGACTCCATGACACAGGTACGCTATTATACAAGTAATCAAGCCAAATATGCTTATACCAACAGAGTACAAGCGAAAGTTGTTACCACAGATACTAAAGAAACGATGCTGCAAGCTAAGCAATTACTAAGCAAAGCTCCTTTCCTCATGAATCGCCGTATCTCGGATGTCTATTTTGATAAAAACAAATCAGACTTCTTACCTGATGCGACTACAATATTAACAGGGTTAGTAGTGATTATGATTAAAAATCGTAATTACACCATTGAAGTTTCGGGAAATGCAGATAACGAAGAGAGTGAAACTATTTCGGCGGAACGAGCTAGAAAAGTGGTCAATTTCTTAATCAACAAAGGAATTTCTCCTACTCGCATTATTGAAAAAGATGATAACAAATTTAAGCAAGTGTCAAAAGTCGATCATGCTAAAAATAGACGTGTTGCTATTAAATTTTACTCTGATTCGATGGAAGACGTGGTAAAACGCTTCAATTCCTTAAAACCCGCTAGCCTAACTGCCGAAGAAGGTTTCTTCAAAAAAGGAGATAATAAGTACATTGATGCACTTAATTGGACAATAGGAGAAGTAGATACAGAATTAGAGAATCGCCAAGTATGGGTTAATATTCAAAAGGTAGAAGAACCTCGTCAGAAAACCTTTAAAGAAGCTAGAGGACAAGTTATTCGAGAATATCAGCAAGACTTACTCAATAACTGGATGGACAACTTAAAAGCTAAGTATCCCGTACAAGTCAACCAAGAAGAACTACAGCGAGCAATGAACTAGCACAAAAAGCTGGCGATGAAGGTCGGCAGCTTTTTGTGTTAATTAACACTTTTTAACGAAAAGCCCATGTCAATACAAAGGATAAAATAACTTACCTTTGTGTTGACTCAAAGAAAAAATAAATGAACATAGTGAGAAATACTTTTTTATTCATCTACGTGCTCCTTTTCAGTACGTCTTTATTTGCTCAAACACCTGTGGTAATTGACAAAATTATCGCAAAAGTAGATAACCACTACATATTGAAATCTGAATTAGAAGCTCAATATCAACAATATCTTCAAAGTGGCCAAGGAGGAACGCCCTCTAAATGCCAACTACTAGAAAGTTTAGTGGTGGGGAAATTGATGTTAGCCAAAGCTGAAATCGACTCTGTTATCGTAGAAGATAAGCGTATTGATGGCGAACTAAATGCTCGTATGGAGCAAATGGAAACACAGTTTGGTTCTCAGAAAAATATTGTTGAGGCATATGGGAAGTCAATTGCATCGCTTAAAGACGAATTACGTTCGTCACTAAGAGAGCAACTCACTACCCGTAAAATGCAAGATAAAATTACGGGAGATGTTAAAATTACTCCAAGAGAAGTAAAAGCATTTTTTGATGAAATTCCTAAAGATTCACTACCCTATCTTCCTTCAGAGGTAGAAATTGGCCATATCGTTCGTTTGGCGAAGGTGACGAAAGCTCAAAAAGCGGAACTTATCAAGCGTTTATTGGACTATAAGAAACGTGCTGAAAATGGAGAAGATTTTGCGGAGTTTGCTAAATTACACTCCGAAGATATTGGTTCTGGAAAACGTGGAGGCGATTTAGGTTTTGCCAAACGTGGACAAATGGTTGCCCCTTTCGAAGCCGCAGCCTTGAAACTAAAACCAAATCAAATTTCAGAAGTAGTTGAGTCGGAGTTTGGTTTCCACTTGATTCAATTATTAGAAATTCGTGGGCAAGAATACCACGCTCGTCACATCTTATTACGTCCTGATTATCAACGTTTAGATGCGACAGAACCAACTCGCTACTTAGATAGTATTCGTGTGTTAATTCAGCGTGATTCAATTAAATTTGAAAAAGCAGCGAAGCTTCATTCGGAAGATAAACCAACACAAGATGCGGGTGGAATGTTAACAGATCCACAAAGCCGTTCGTATAAATTGCCATTAGACAATACCATGGATGCTGCCTTGTTCTTTACCTTAGATTCGATGAAAGTAGGAACGGTTTCGCCACCACTTTCATACCGTACTGAAGATGGTCGTTCAGCAGTTCGTATTTTATATTACAAAACAAAATACCCTCCACATTTTGCGAATTTGAAAGACGATTACCAACGTCTATCAAATTACGCCTTGAACAAAAAGAAAAATAAAGCGATTGAAGAATGGTTTGAAAAGGCGAAGAAAGATGTATTTATCTCTATCGATGACGAATATAAAGAATGTAATGTCCTCAAATCAAATAGTCAGTGATAGAAAAATGATGCTGAGCATAGATTTTGGCAACAAATTTGTTTAGTTTTACAAAGTGTCAGGTACGTACTACCTGACACTTTCGTTTTGTATCCGAGGCTACACAAAACAAGGGATACCCAACAGCCTAATTTAGTGAATCTTAAATCTAAAAAATAACAAGAATGGCTCAATACCAGTCAGATGTGGAAGCGGTCAACGCTCTGAAAGAATCGTATCAGAAATTAACAAGTGAAATCGGTAAAGTAATCATTGGGCAAGATGATACCGTTAGATTACTCCTCACCGCTATTTTTTGTCAAGGCCACTGTCTATTAGTGGGTGTACCGGGTTTGGCAAAAACCTTATTGATTAATACCATTGCTGAAGCCCTCGATTTAGACTTCAACCGTATTCAGTTTACACCCGATTTAATGCCTTCGGACATTGTAGGTTCTGAAACCTTAGACAATGAACGCAATTTCAAATTTGTAAAAGGCCCCATCTTTGCCAATGTTATTCTTGCCGATGAAATTAACCGTACTCCTCCAAAAACGCAATCCGCTCTTTTGGAAGCCATGCAAGAATACGCTGTTACCGTAGCAGGTAAAAAATATGCCTTGGATAAGCCTTTCTTTGTATTGGCAACCCAAAACCCTATTGAACAAGAAGGAACGTATCCTCTACCAGAAGCACAGCTAGACCGCTTTATGTTTATGGTCAACTTAGATTATCCTTCGTATCAAGCAGAAGTGGATATTGTAAAAAGTACCACCAGCGACAAACGTTATACAGTTCAGAAACAGGTTTCAGCAGAACAGATTTTAGAATTCCAACAATTGGTACGTCGTGTACCTGTGGCAGATAATGTCATTGAATATGCAGTTAAATTGGTTCACAAAACAAGACCCAATACGGAATTGGCAGACGTTGCGACGACCAATAAGTACTTAGAATGGGGTGCAGGGCCAAGAGCTTCTCAAAACTTAATTCTAGCAGCTAAATGTAATGCTCTATTAAACGGAAAGTATTCACCTGACATTGAAGACGTAAAAGCAGTAGCGTTACCAATTCTTCGTCACCGTATTGTTCGTAATTTCAAGGCAGAAGCGGAAGGTATTTCGGTAGAAACTATTGTGAAAAATTTGATATAGTGTTCCTCTAGAAAGAGACAAAAACTCCCAGCTCGATTTGCATAAATTTGGTTGGGAGTTTTTTATTGGAATTAATAAATAATGAGTAAGTTTATAGACTACGACATAACTTAGTAGAACTTCAATTCGCAAAAAACCTTATAGGTTTTGAAAACCTATAAGGTTTCGTTCCAAGAAGGTCTGTCGCAGTTCTATAAGTCAACGAATAAAACCTCAGCACACATGAAAAGAATACTCATACCTATTTTTTTACTCGCTCTTATAGGGTCATGTTCTACTGAAAAAACATCAGAACAAAAACATATTCAACCTGTTGATTCCTCTATCTCTAACGTAGAAATAGCCAAGGACATAGCCATTTTAGCAGACGAAGACAGGGTTGATACCATAGTATTTCTAACAGACAAGACCTATCATTTTCCAAATTATGAAATGAAAGTCGAAAAAATTGATAGCGTTTATATACCTAACCCCTACGAAGGAGACAGCTATCTGTCAAAAATAGCGTTAGAATCCCTTAGTCTCTATGAAACGCAAAATTTTATTGAGAAATATAAAGTGAAAACTCAGGGGATGTATTTCAAAAGAAAAGGACGTACCTTGACCCTTTCACTTGCCAATGGAAAGACTAAAATATTGAAGGATAATCTCTCTGATGATGGAGATGACTTTATTGAATACACGTACGAAAATTTGTTGAAGCACTCAAATACCTTCTTCATCAATTGCAAATTTTATGAAAGTAGTGGTCAGTTACTCGTAAATCGAGAAACTGGGGACGAACAATACACTTGGGGACGAACCTATCCCAATCCTTCTGAAACAGCATTTATATCATTGAATGAAGGACTACACGCAGGAGAAGGTAATAATGGTTTCCAGTTTATCTCACTAGATAATAGGCAATACATTGCCCGATTGAATATCGAAGGCGTTGACTGGGAACCAGTCACAATGAAATGGATTGACGATACCACCATGATTATCAAGACCAAAGAATGGAAAACCTCGAATATTCAAGACGATTTCATTACAAAGTTTTATAGAATTACCTTTACTTTAAAAAACTAAGTACCCTTATCCAACTTCACATGAAACTCAACTTACTCATTTTAGCCCTTTGTTCAAGTATTCCTTTATTTGCTCAGAAAGGAAGTCCCAAAGATTATTTTACCACTGAAATTTCAAAGGTAAAAGCAGATTTTAACAAAGATGGTTTACCCGATTATGCCATTGTCCAACAAAATCAAAAAGGAAAACAAGCCCCTTATCGCTTACAAATCTTTTTCGGACAAGCCGATGGTTCGAATAAATTAGTGTTGTCTTCCACCAAAGCCATTGAAGCTCAATATGCGGAAGGAAAAGAAAATTCTGGAAATGGCTTCTTAGGACTCAGCGTTAAAAACAACGTATTAAGCATTGACAACGAATTGACAAGAGGACATTTTGAACACAAATTCAGATTCCAAAATGGTAATTTTGAATTGATTGGCTTCACAGAAGTGTCCTCCGACGGACATGGTCAAATGGAAACCATAGACTTTAATCTATCTACAGGCCTTAGAAACGAATTGGTAGAAAACTATGAAACTGATAAAACAATCAGTAAGACCCAAAAAAAAGTCTTGATTAGACCACTTCCTAAATTACAGGATTTCAGACCTTTTACGACTGAATTGTATTGAGCTATCTCATCAAACAAAAAAGCGTCTCCTGATTTTGTATCAGGAGACGCTTTTCTTTGCTAAAAAGGGAATTAAACCTATCTCGTCAATTCAATTTTATACTTCTTACCTTTAATTTTTTCTTGTTTTACCAAACGTAATAAGTCAGCAACCTTATCTTTCTTCACCGCCACAAAAGCCATAAAATCCATCAATTCGATTTTACCTACATCTTCTTTTGCCAATTTTCCTTTCTGAATAAAACAACCGACAATATCAATTTTACTGAGTTTATCTTTTTTCCCTCCGCTAATATAGATAGTTTCCCATTCAGACACAGGAGGTAAAGGCAAAGCCATCGAGAAATCCAACAATTCTGGGTCTTCGTTGATATAATCAGGTAATTGTTCGTTTCTGTGCATCAGCAAATAAGCCGTTCCATCTGCTGCCTGACGAGCTGTACGTCCGTTACGATGTACAAAATCTTCCTGCTTCAAAGGTAAATGATAATGAATCACGTGCCTAACATCTGGAATATCCAAGCCACGAGCCGCCAAATCAGAAGCGACTAAATACGTAACTGTTCCATTTCTGAATTTAATCAGCGTTTTTTCACGGTCTAATTGATCCATTCCGCCATGAAAAAATGCCGAAGATTCGATGCCTGCATCTTGTAAAATTTCAAAAGCACGCTCCGTCGCATCACGGTGATTACAGAATATCAAGGTCTGCTCTGCTCCTACAAAACTCAATAGTTCCACCAAACGGTCTGCCTTATCTTTTGATTCAGAAACGACCATTTTAACTGCTAAACGATCCGTTGAAGGTTCTAATTCTTCATCTTTCGTAAAGTTGACCACTCTTGGACGTTCAATTCCTGTGAATTCTGGAATCTTAGTACGAGAAGTAGCAGACACTAACACCTTCTTATTTAAGCGTCCCAAACGCTCCATGATGAACGACATTTGGTCGTGGAATCCCATCGCTAAGGACTTGTCAAATTCGTCCAACACAAGGGTTTGAATCGTGTCCAATTCAAAGGTTCTACGCATCAAATGGTCAAAAATACGCCCAGGCGTACCTACCAATACCGCTGGCGGAGAACTTAAATTCTGAATTTCAGTTGCCATAGAGTGTCCCCCATAACAAGCATTGATTTTAAAACCCGTTCCCATTTTTTTCCAAACAGACTCAATCTGTATGGCTAATTCACGAGAAGGACTCAATATCAAACACTGAACGGTTGGTATATCTGCCTTTAATTGAAACAAAACAGGCAATAAAAACGCCAATGTTTTCCCCGAACCTGTTGGAGCTAACAGAAGTACCTCCGCTTCTTCGTGAATGGATTTAAAGGCAGCATCCTGCATCGGATTTAACTGCTCAATTCCTAAATTGCTTAAAATATTTTTAACTACGTCGTTGATTTCCATAGCACAAAGATAATCATAAATTAAGGATTTTTGGGGACAAGCTTGAGGAATAAGCCCGTGGCAATTACGAAATTCCCTCCATTACCTAGCCTTAAAACAACTATCTTTGTGAACTAAATGGGGGCAAAAGTAGAATGTCCTCATATAACGTTCAACGCATTGACTCAAACTTCCCCTTACCCAATGGCCATTCATACCCGTGAAGATCTAAAAGAAGGAAAATTAAAAGGCATTAGCCGACTAAAACTTTCGTGCAATTTAGAAGAATTTCCTACTGAAATTTTGACCCTAGCTGATACGCTCGAAATTCTTGATTTGTCAGGAAATAAACTCAAATCCCTTCCTGCTGATATTAGTCGTTTGACAAAACTAAAAATTGCTTTTTTCTCCGATAACTTATTTACAGCTTATCCTACCGAACTAGCGGGTTGTAAGCAATTAAGCATGATTGGTTTCAAAGCCAATAAAATAACAATCATTCCTGAAAATGCTTTTACGCCTGCCTTACGTTGGCTCATTCTTACAGACAACTGTATTTCAGAAATTCCTGCCTCTTTGGGGGACTGTCCGCTTTTGCAAAAACTCATGTTAGCTGGCAATCAGCTCAGTAGTCTGCCGTCGTCCCTTGCCAATTGTACGAACTTAGAATTACTGCGAATTTCAGCAAATCAGTTTGAAAGCCTTCCTGATTGGTTGCTAACAATGCCCCGTTTAACATGGCTTGCTTTTGCTGGTAATCCTCTAAATGCCCATTTAAGACCACAGCACTCCTTACCCGAAATCACTTGGAGTTCGTTAGTAATTGCTGAACAGTTAGGGGAAGGAGCTTCTGGGATTATTTCAAGAGCACAGTGGCAACAAGAAGAAGTAGCGGTGAAAGTTTTTAAAGGAGCTATTACTAGCGATGGATTACCTGCGGATGAAATGAAAGCTTGCATGGCTATTGGGCAACATCCAAATTTAATCAACGTTATCGGAAAAGTTATCGACCACCCCGAGGACAAAGAGGGATTAGTTTTTACGATTATTCCTGCTCATTTTCGCAATTTAGGAGGCCCTCCTAATTTTGAAACCTGTACTCGAGACACCTTTCCAGAAGGAACGTTATTCTCAATGCAAGATTGCATCTGCATTTTACAGGGAATGGCGTCTGTCTTGCATCATTTGCATCAACAAGGTATCGTTCATGCTGATTTTTATGCCCATAATATTTTAATTGACACTACAGGTTTTCCATTATTAAGCGACTTTGGCGCCGCTAACTTTTATGATACTAACGATAAGCAATTAAGCGAGGCAATAGAACGAATGGAAATACGAGCATTTGGATGCCTAATTGACGACTTAACAGCTCGAACTGATATACAAGAACCGAATACACTTAAACTACTCAATCGCTTAAAAACGATGTGTATGCAAGAAGAGGTACTGCAGCGACCGACTTTTAAACAAGTTATCGACGAATTGGTAGCCTTATCTTAAAGCACATAAAAAGGGCTTCCTTATGTTCTAAAGAAGCCCTTACCTAGCTATTTTTTCAAATAAAGCTGATACTGTTCTTCTGTTAAAACAGCTCTTAACTCACGATCTTTACCTGCTTTCACTGCAACAATCTTTTCGTGTAACTTGGCACGAAGATCATCAGAAACAGGGGGTGTCAACTTTTTCATCTCATTGTATAACTCCACACGTTTAATCGCATAAGTAGTGAGTATTCTTTCTACTCTTGCCATTTGTTCATCCGAAAGCTTTAGCTTTTTTAACATCGCTCTGCCTTCTTCTTCTGCTGAGCGTTCAGGGTCAAGACCTGTATCCGACTGGCGATAACCAGCGGTATCATACACATTTCTAACATTGGCATACCCTCCTTGAGCATGGCAATGTTTACTGGCGACAGGCAACAGCAAAGCACTGATTGTCATGAAGCCAATCTTTTTAAAGGTTTCTTTTAAATAGTTCATATATTTTTTTTGGGTTATTATTGGATACTTAAATCCGATTACAAGATACCTTTTTTTGATAAAAAAGCAAACGTATATAGCTATTTTTTAGGTAATTATGATAATAAATACTCATAAAATTCAATTATATAGTTGGGTAAAACAAAAAAAAGCCTTCGTTCAAGAACGAAGGCTTTTAGTCTATCTATCAGGTAGTTAAACCCAATCAACTCCTTTTCTTAACAAGGCTAAGGTTTTTTCTTCTTCAGAATTAGCCTCTGTTTGATAATTGTAAATCCACTTTGCCATAGGAGGCATACTCATCAATATCGACTCCGTTCTACCATTCGTTTCTAGCCCAAATTTTGTGCCTCTATCGTGCACTAAATTAAACTCGACATAACGCCCTCTGCGTAGATATTGAAAGTCTTTTTCCTGTTCAGAAAAAGGAATTGTGGCATTTTTATTCATAAAATAAGTGTAGATGGGAGCAAAAGCTTCCCCTACCCCTTTTACGAAGGCAAAAATGTCGTCTTTAGAACGGTTTTCATCAGGCTTTTGATAGTCAAAAAAGATACCTCCTACCCCACGAGTTTCGTTGCGATGGGTATTAAAGAAGTAATCATCCGCCCATTGCTTAAACTTTGGATAGTACGTTACATCGTGGTTATCGCAGACATCTTTTAATTGCTGATGAAACCAACGAGCGTCCTCTTCAACTACATAGTGCGGCGTTAAATCAATTCCACCACCAAACCAGCACGTACCATTAGCCATTTCAAAGTACCGCACATTCATATGAATAATAGGTACTCTAGGACTCTGTGGGTGAATCACAATTGAGACTCCTGTAGCAAAGAAATCGACCTTTTCGGTTAATCCCATTGAGGCAAGCATTTTTTCATGTAGGCCACCCCAAACAGCCGAAAACATCACCCCCCCTTTTTCAATGACATTTCCATCCTGAATTACTCTTGAACGCCCACCTCCACCTTCAGGACGCTCCCAAAGATCTTCGGTAAAAGAGGCTTTTCCATCCGCCTGTGCTAAAGCGGTACAAATTTCATCTTGTAAGCCTTGAAAATAGCTTTTAATTTCTTCTTTACTTATCATACCATTTTATTAACGAATCGAATCTATCGTTGCATCAGGACTAGGATTTTGGTAACGAGGAGCCGTTAACGAGTCACCAAAGATTGCCGTACTGTCATTAGTACCAGCTCCATCTCTAGGAGGGCCATACGTTCCTAAACAATCCACTTTTTTACCAAATCTTTTGGGGTCAATCCGATCAAATGCAACAGGTCGATATATTTTCAAATCTTTATCTGCAACCACCTTCAACATAAAACGCTTATATAAAGGCATTGCTGTTTTAGAGCCTTCTCCGTAAGCCCCTGTTCGGAAGTGAATAGAACGGTCATCTCCACCTACCCAAACTCCTGTAATAAGATTATGCGTCATTCCAATAAACCAACCGTCTGAGTGATTGGATGTTGTCCCGGTCTTACCCGCAAAAGCAGGTTGATAGCGGTTTTCTTCTGGCATCAATTTAGCCCCATCGCCCCAGAGTAAACTACTACCAGTACCTCCGTCATAGATTGTACCTTCTAACATGGTACGCATCAATAATGCCGATTCTTTTTTAATAACTCGCTTAATTTCAGGATCAAAGTGTTGGATAACATTTCCATTTTCATCTTGAATCTCCATTACTAAGAGCGGTTCAGCATGAAGCCCTTCATTAATAAAGGCAGTGTAAGCACCTATCATTTCATAAAGAGAAACATCAAATGAGCCTAATCCAATAGAAGCAACTGGTTGCATATAACTGTCAATACCCATTGTTTTGGCATAATACATCACCGTGTCCGCTCCTACCTCATCGGTTAGTTTTGCCGTAATCGAGTTAATAGACTTTGCCAACGCTCGTTTAATAGGCATTCTTGAATAACTAAAATGGCCATCCGCATTGCTAGGTTTCCAGATTTTCACCTCCCCTTTTTCTTCCACCTCTATTTCAAAAGGCTCATCTCGCATTTCATAGCATGGCGACAAGTCTTTGGGTCCATCAATAGCAGCAGTATAAACAAAAGGTTTAAATGTTGAACCAGGTTGACGCTTCCCTTGCTTTACGTGATCGTACTTAAAATATTTAAAATCTAAACCACCAACCCATGCTTTAATATGTCCTGTGTAAGGGTCAAGTGTCATCATACCTGCCTGCAAGAAACGTTTATAGTAACGAATAGAATCGTAGGCAGTCATTTCACGTTGCTCTTCTCCACGTCCTGTGTTTGAATACACCCACATCTTACGTTTTACATTCTTCATATAATACCAAACAGAATCCTGATTATTTGGGAATTTCTTCACTAATAAGCGATAATAATCTGTTCGTTTAGCCACTGTATCAATGAAGCCTGGAATTTCGACTCCATGTTCATCCGCCCAAGGATTTTTACCAGACCATTGACTATCAAATACTTTTTGAGTTGCACGCATTCCTTCAGAAACTGCGTCTTCAGCATGTGTTTGTAAATGCGAATCAATCGTTGTGATAATTTTTAAGCCATCACGATACAAATCCAGTTCAACACCGTTTTTCTCAGCCCATTCGTTGAGATATTTTGCCACGGCCACTTTGAAATAATTACCATTACCATCGTAAGGCGATTCCTCTTTCTCACGCAGTACAATAGGTAGTGGAGCTAGTGAATCATACTCTTCTTGGGTTAAATATTTGTATTTGACCATTTGAGCCAAAACCGTATTACGTCTTTTCCAAGACTTATTTTCTTCTAAAGGCTTATCTCTATAACGAATTGGGTTATAGGTCGTCGTTGCTTTTTGCATACCGATTAACACCGCAGCTTCTTGAATCGTCAAGCTATCGGGTGATGTATTAAAATAGCGTTTTGCAGCAACTTTAATACCATAAGCATTACTACCAAAATCAACAGTATTCAAATACCACAAAATGATTTCTTCTTTCGTATAGTAACGCTCCAACTTCATAGCAGTTAACCACTCTTTCGTTTTGATAACGATTGTTTTGACTACTGGAATAAATCCAAGCAAACCTTTTTTAGCCAAACCCTCTTTTTTACGAGTCTTAAATAAGTTCTTCGCTAACTGTTGTGTAATGGTACTACCACCACCTCGTTCACCACCTTTAAACATACCTATAGCAACACCAGCCATTGCTTTCATATCAATACCCGAGTGTTTATAGAAACGGGCATCTTCTGTAGCAACTAATGCTGTTGTTAAATACGGAGAAAGTTCCTTGTAGGTTTTAACAGGGGTTCTATTTTCTTGAAAGAATTTACCCAACAATACGCCATCTGCCGAATAAATCTCAGAAGATTGCGATAATTTAGGGTTCTGCAACTCGCCTACCGACGGTAATTCTCCCGTGAGCCATAGAAAATTGGTTTCAACACAAAAAATAAAAAAGGCACCAGCTAGTACCGTTCTCGAAAATAGTTTCCACAAACGCTTAATTGGCTGATAATACACCGACTCTCTGTCTATTCCTAAGGAATCTAAAAGAGCGTGCTTTCTTTCGGGAATGGAATCAAAGAAGGATTGTAAATCAGCAGCTTTCTGCTTGCCAAAAATTACTTGTACTATTTTTTTTACGATTGACCATAGTAGTCCACAAACGGCATTAGATGCTGCATGTAAAGCAACTCCGAGGTTCTGAAAAAAATTCTTTAATCTAATCATCATATACTAGACTTATCAGGGATAAAATAAGCGACAAGTTACGACATTTTATCCAGTTTCTGGATAAGATTTTTCTAAAATGAAATTCATTCTTATTCACGTAACATAATCTTTACTAATTTTTAAATTTGTTACCTACGAAATGACTTTTTTTGCCAGAATAAGGGATTAAATAGAATCAGGACTATTTTTTATCAAAAAAAACACACAACTTATCTCACTGAAAATCAAGCAAAAAGAACTTTTTATTCAAAAAAATACATTTTTTTTCACTCAAAGGCTTGCATATTAAATTTCAAACGCCTAATTTTGCATCATCAAACAACAACAATGTCACACACACAAATAGAGAGCTGGCAGAGTGGTCGATTGCGGCAGTCTTGAAAACTGTTGACTGTAACAGGTCCGGGGGTTCGAATCCCTCGCTCTCTACTGAGAGAAGCCCATCCGAAAGGTTGGGCTTTTTTTTTGCATCTACTCTAACCCACTAAAAAAGGAGACTAGTTTTCAAAACCAATCTCCTTCTGTTGTAAACGATAGCTAGTTACTCCTACACACTTAGGCTAGTACTTTAAATACCAAGTCTTCTAAAAACTTTTCCGCAAACTTTTCTTTGTCCTTTTCCTGTATATCGGTAAGCTTTGTCAAATATTGGCTAAAAAATTGTTGATGGTGTGCCGTTTCTATCAACGTACTACTCAACGATTTAGGAAAAAGATAAGCTTGATTGTAGCTGGTGATTACTTCTGCAATTTTAGCACATAAGTCTTTATAAGGCTTAAATACTTCATTTTTATTGATTTCAGCCACTTCTTTTACTAAATACACTTTGCTACTTTCTGAAATGACAATTTGACTCAGATACTTCTTATTATAATCTAAGCCTCCCGAACTCTCAGGAAGATCGTGTGTTAGTAATTGAACAATAGTCTTAATTTTGAGTGTAGGGTTCGTCAGATTCTGTAACTGAAAATCAAGTAAAAACTCCATATAACACCAATACCAATTTATAATATAAAGTAGTAAGCGATGTTTGTTTTCAAAATATCGGTAAATCGTTGCTTCTGTAGTCCCTATCTCTATGGCTAGTTTCTTGAATGTAAAAGCCTCAAAGCCTAGGTCATTTATTAAATCAATACTCCGTTTTACTATTTTTTTTCCTAAATCCGTTCCCTCAGGATCTTTTAAATAAATAGCTTCGTTCACATGAAATGACAATTTAAAGTCCATATCAATCTATTTTTTTTACAACAATGCAATTATTTTTGTACAAATAGCGTTATCACAAAACATGATACCTTTACAATTATTCACAATAGTAATACTATTATTTATAATTGTAACAATAACTTTATCAAAATTTAACATGATTTATGGAAAATAAAAAATCATTTCATCAACTCTGGGAGCTATTAAACCTCGACAAAAACGACCTCATCTCTATTTATTTTTATGCGATGCTAGGAGGTTTGGTTGAACTAAGTGTCCCAATTGGCATTCAGGCTATTATTAGCTTCGTACTCGGTGCGTCTATGGTTACCTCCATTTATATCCTTATTTTTTTGGTAATATTAGGAGTATTTGGGGTTGGCGTGTTTCAAGTAAATCAAATGAAGGTAATTGAAAAGGTTCAGCAACGGATTTTTACTCACTTTGCTTATGAATTTGCTCAGACGATTCCTCAAATTGATTTATACAAAGCCGATCAATATTACTTACCTGAGAAAATAAACCGTTTTTTTGATACGCTGAATCTTCAAAAAGGGATTCAAAAACTATTATTAGATATTCCTATAGCTGTTATTCAAGTCTTACTCGGCTTGATTTTACTAGCCTTGTATCACCCGCTATTTATTTTGTTTGGCTTTCTCCTTTTGATTATCCTATGGGTAATTATCAAGTTTACAGGTAAAAACGGCCTAACTACTAGTTTGGAGGAAAGTAATTACAAATACCAAGTAGTGGCATGGTTTCAAGAAATTGCGAGAACAATCCGTCCATTCAAGTTTGCTCAAAACACCGATTTTGACATTAATAAAACAGATGAACTTGTTACGGGATATTTAAAAGCAAGAACCTCTCACTTCAATGTCCTTGTGTTTCAATATAAAAGTTTGATTTTCTTCAAAGTTATCATCACAGCGAGTCTTCTTTCTGCTGGGGTATATTTACTAATTAGTCAAGTATTGAATATTGGTGAATTTATTGCTGCTGAAATCGTCATTATCACGATTATTAACTCGACCGAAAAAATTATCAAGAGCTTAGAAAGTGTTTATGATGTTTTAACAGGAATCGAAAAATTAGCAAGTATCACGACGCTTTACACAGAAGTAAATGGAAATATGGAATTGAAAACAGAAACGATAGGCATTGAATTAAAGGACTTTAGCTTTAAGTATCCTAATGCAACACCAATTCTAAAAGATTTCAATCTCAAGATAGAGCCTAGTAGTAAAGTCTGTATTTCTGGCGACGAAGCAAGTGGAAAAACCAGTCTTTTAAAAATTCTTTCGTTGAGCTACGGGCATTACAAAGGGAATTTATTAATTAACAATATTCCAATTATCAACTATCAACTCCAGTCTATTCGTTCAAAGATGGGGGTTTACTTCCAGAATGACGAGTTATTTTCTGGGACTGTATGGGAAAATATATCGTTGGGCAATAACTCTTTACAGCCTGCCGAAATTATCACGGTTGCTCAGCAAGTAGGATTTTCTGATTTTTTGCAAAATTTACCACTAGGTTTTGAAACAAAAATTTCAAATACAGGTAAAAGACTTCCTAGTTCAATTACTAAAAAGATTTTACTGTTAAGAGCTTTATGTAATAACCCAGCGTATCTACTCTTGGAAGAGCCCCTTTTAGGCTTAGAAAAAGAAGCTCAAGAGTCTTTGCTTGCGTATCTTTTGAAGGTAAATAAAGCAACAACCATCATTATTAGTAATGACAGCGAATGTAGAGAAGAATGCGATAGCTTAGTGATGATGAACAAAAATGACATTTCAATTTTGAAAAAACGCTCATAACCTCTTCATAAAATGAATAGAAAAGTAACATTTCAATCGTTTAACGCAATCTATCGCAACGATAGAAAAAGCAATATCAAATATTGGTTCATTGGTATTATGTGTGCCTTATTACTCATTTTATTTTTACCATGGACTCAAAATATCAAGGCAAATGGCGATATCACTACCCTTCGTCAAGATCATAGACCACAAGAAATAAATACTCCCATCGCTGGGAAAATTATGAGTTGGAAAGTGAAAGAAGGTGACTATGTGCATAAAGGAGATACCATCGTTCAGATTGCAGAGATTAAGGCGGAATACCTTGACCCCAATTTAGTGTCGAGAACTCAACAACAGGTAGATGCAAAAAAGGGAGCAATTGGTTACTATGAGGGTAAAATATCGACGACTGATGCTCAAATTGAAGCTCTTAAAACATCAAGAAAATTAAAGATTGAGCAATTAACTAACAAAATGGCTCAATTGAAAAGCAAATTAGAAGGTGAACAAGCAGAACTAACAGCTATTCTGAATGAGTATACTTTGGCAAAAGACCAATATGAGCGTCAACAAAAGATGTTTGCAGAAGGGTTGGTATCACAGACGCAGTTGCAACAACGCAATGTATCTTATCAGAATGCCTTAGCGAAAAAGATTGTTATTGAAAATAAAATCATGCAATCGCAGCAAGAAATCAATAATAATAAATTAGAAAAAAATAGTGTTGAGCAAGATTATAGCGAAAAAATCAATAAAGCAGAGGGCGAAAAGTTTCAGAGTTTAAGCCAGATTGCAAGTGGACAAAGTGATGTTGCAAAGTTAGAAAACCAAGTAACCAATTACATCATTAGAAATGGGATGTATATCATTCTAGCTCCACAAGACGGCCAAGTTATTCAAGCAAAAAAAGCGGGTATTGGCGAAATTGTGAAAGATGGCGAAATGATTGCGAGTATCGTTCCTACACGAGTAGAATACGCCGTTGAGATGTTTGTCCGTCCTGTAGATTTACCCCTAATCAATGTAGGACAAACCGTTCGGTTTATGTTCGATGGTTTCCCTGCCATTGTGTTTAGTGGATGGCCAAGTGGTAGTTATGGTACATTTGCAGGTAAAATTGTAGCTTACGAAAATAATATCAGTGCCAATGGAATGTTCAGAGTGCTTGTTGCTGAGGACAAAACCATAAGCAAATGGCCAGAACAACTCAAAATTGGCAGCGGTGCTCAGGGAATTGCCTTGTTGAAAGACGTTCCTATCTGGTATGAATTATGGCGAAACATAAATGGATTCCCTCCTGATTTCTATAAAGCAAAGTATCCTACCACTGAAAAGTCTAAAAAATGATACGAAAGATAAACTTTTGGATGCTCCTAATCAGCATCATTCTTAGTTGGCAAGGCTTTGGACAAGCAAATAACTTGATATTATCGTCCGAAGAGGTACTAACCATTGTAAAAAACTATCATCCTATTGTAAGGCAATCGACCATCTCAATCGAAAAATCAAAGACCGATATTACCAATGCTCGTGCAGCCTTTGACCCTGTTTTTAGTACTTACATTGCGGATAAGAAATTTGGAGGTCTTCCTTATTACAAGGACATTTCTCCAGAAATCAAAATTCCAACTTGGTACGGAATTGATATTTATGCAGGTACTGATAATTTGGTTGGTGAACGCCTTGACCCTACCCTTACGAAGGGAGAGTCTAGTTATTTGGGAGTGAGTATTCCACTCGCTAAAAACCTTGTCATTGATAAAAGAAGAGCGGCTCTTCAACAAGCTAAAGTCATGAAACAGCTCGTTGAGGTGGAACAAAAATCCATCATCAATGACCTATCCATGGAGGCAATGGAAGCTTACTGGCTATGGGTAAAAGCGTACAAAGCTTACTCAGTCATTCAAGAAAATGTTCTGGTGAATCAGAAAAGAGTAGAGCTAATTCGACGCTCTTTTAGTCTTGGCGAACGTCCATCTATTGATACGACAGAGGCATTAACACAATTACAAAGCTTTGAAATTCAACAGAATGCTGCATGGGTAGAGTATCAAAATACTGGATTACAGCTTTCTGCTTATCTTTGGACAGAGAACGGAAATCCATTTAATCTCCCCGAGAACGTAAGACCATCAGAACAGTGGGAAGATATTGAAGTAATCAGTAAAACGAATTTATCTTTGCCCAATCTCTTAACGGTTGCAGAAAGTAGTCATCCTGCCTTACAAATTTATAATCATAAAATTGAAGGGTTAACAATTGACAAAAAGTTGAAATTTCAAGATTTATTACCCAAAATTGATTTTAAATACAATCAATTAAGTAAGGGATATAATATGTTTTATAGTATTGGCGACCAACCTTTGCTGAAGGATAACTTTCAATATGGACTAAAAATTGAAGTTCCCCTACGTTTCTCAGAAGGACGAGCTAATTATAGTAAGGCAAAATTAAAACTAGAGGAAACACAGCTTGATTTAGTTCAGAAGCGGTTGGGAGTGCAGTTAAAGGTAAAGAAATATTACAATGAGTTTAGTAATCTGAAAGAGCAAATAGCCTTGCAAACTAAAAGCTTGTCAAACTACCAGCAGTTAGTCAAAGCAGAGGAAGTTCGTTTTCAAAATGGAGAAAGCTCTCTCTTCTTAATTAATAGTCGAGAAAGCAAAGCTTTAGAAGCGACTCAAAAGCTCATTGAACTAAAGACAAAATATTATAAGTCTATTTATGCTCTCCAATGGAGTGCAGGATTACTTCAATAATACAGACTTATCACAAGCCCCTACTGATTATTAATTTATCATAAACATGAGTCATCCCGAATTTTGTGCAAAGTAAAACCACAACAAGTGGTGGATTGCGGTTCTAAGTCTGTAAATCGGTGTCAAAGCATTTTGGCACCGATTTCCTGTTCTATGGGCATATTGATTGATGATTATTTTGCTAATAGATGGCCAATTCCTGATGAGCTTCATCAAGAAATCGTAAATAAGCGTGACAATAGCTAATAATTTGAGGGTATTCTCGAAGAACCACAACCTTGGAGATTCAATAGCTAGCTCAGTTTTGGCGAATCTAAACGCCTGTTCGATATTCCATCGATGCATGTAGCTATGACATATTTCCCATGCTTCCTTAGCTGATTCTACGGGCAATGAGGTTAATAAATAGAGAGGTGATTGATAGTTTTTGGTATCTCTTACTATTACGAAAGATAAGTTAATGTCTTCAAAACTAGGGTGTTGTACTTGAGTCCAAGCAATAGAAATGCTCTTGAGAATCTTTCTCTGAGAATCGAGTGCAATTTTTTTACTTTTGGCTCTAAAAGAGCGAGCCAGAAGATGGGTTTGCTTTTTACCTTTGGTTGAGTGTATAAGTAAATGATTTTTCTTCCATCGAACTAGGAAATCTTGTTCAAAGTGCGAAAACCATTCGATAGTCCACTCATTAGCATAACCACGGTCAAGTACATGCAGGATGCCTTTTCCTACTTGTTTTTGTAGTTTCTCTAGCATCCGAAAAATAATGTTTCGACCATATTCCTTGTATTTACCTCTGGTAGTCCACCAACTCATCTGACATACGCTTACAGACTCACCCAAAGCTGAGAGTAACGTACTTGTCCAGTGATAACCAGGCACACAAATACGTTTATTAGGAGGAGAATAGTATCCTTTTTTAATCCGTGTTAGTCGTTTTGCTTTTGAGCTTTCTACACTACAAAGTCCCTCCAAAAACCAAGATTCAGCCTTTTCTAGCCGACTATCATCCCAAAGCATTAGCGGACGTTTTCCCTGTTTTACTAATGATTCAAGCCTTTTTCGAGTTTGACTAAAGAGAAAATCATCAATGATGGTAGATGTCCATTTTTTAGAGCGTAACAGATTACTGATGCGCTTTGTCCCAGCGGGAGCATGCGCAAAACCACAAATATATCCACCTAATTCGCTAAGCAATAAGCCCATAGAGTTGTGTCGATGTAATAAAATGGCAACTATTAAATCATAAAAAGTACGAACTAAACGCTTATCCAGAACAGAATCTAAGGATAATTGAACCTCTGAAAGATGAAGGTCAAGTTTATGAAGAAGTAAATGAGAGAGTCTTGATTTACTCGATTTTATGTCATTATTTTGTAGAAATGCTTTATGCATAGAAACCTCCTGTTTGTTTGTGTTTGTCGTGATTCACAAAGTAAACAAGGAGGTTTCTTTTTTAAAAGTTTTCCCGAAAAATTCGGGATGACTCATGTTTATCTATTTCGTAAGAAAGATTAATTAAAGAAATCTTTCATTTTTTCGAAAAACGATTTGTCACTTTTACTTGGC